>NZ_RZOT01000599.1:0-3476 GCF_003999085.1 Mesorhizobium sp. M4A.F.Ca.ET.090.04.2.1 | reverse complement strand
CCGCTATGGCGTGCATGTGCCGGGACGTGCTCGGGCCGAGGCGGCGGAGAAGGCCGTGGCGCGCGGCATCACCGCGCCCAAGGCGGTGATCCAGCGCATCTCCGAATTCGCCGAGCGCTATTCCTCCCGCTGACTTCGCGGCCCGAGCCCCGCGGTCTACCTGAGCCCGGCATTTAGGCGCGGCTTTTCGCACCCGACTGAACCTTTTTGCTCGTCGCGGCGACCCATCTCCAGCATCTCACACCGCGAGCCGCAGGGGTGGCTTTGTCGCGGCTTGCGGTTGGCGGCGCCGTGCCGGGCGTTCAGGGCTGGGGCGGGCGTGCTTGTTCACGCCGAACTTGATGCCGTCTCAGGTCAGGCCGTCTCGTCAGACCCTGTTTCGGTGCGCGCGACGCCCGGAAAACCCCGCTTCGGCGGGGTTTTCTGCGTTTCACGCCTGACGCGATAAAACATTCTTCTTTTGGTCAACTTTTGTTTATTTGACTGCATTCCCGCAATCGGGCGTTTGCGGGATCGTCGCAACAAAGGAGACCTTGATGTCCGCGAGTACCGATATGTCGAGCAAGAGACTTTTCATCCCGGCCCTCGGTGGCTTCTACGCGGCCTTGAACAACACGGCTGAAACCGTCCTGCGCGCAGTAGCGGGCATCTTCCTCGCCATCCACGGCTCGCAGAAGATTACGGACCCGTTCGGCGCCACCGAGATGGTCGAAGGGCTCGGCTTCTATCCGGGCGCCTTCTGGTCGCCGCTGCTTGCCTGCACCGAATTCTTCGGCGGCATCCTGATCGCCATCGGCCTGTTGACCCGTCCGGCCGCGTTTGCCGGCCTCATCGTGCTCCTGGTCACGGTGTGGTTCCACTGGATGAGCATGGGTCAGGGTTTCTCCGGCGCGGAAAAGTCACTCATCTGGGCGGCGATCCTGCTCTTCTTCGTCATCCGCGGCGGCAACAGCCAATCGGTCGACGCCCGGATCGGCAGGGCGTTCTGACGAGGGCAGAAACAAGCCTCGTGATTGGTTCCGCATGCCCTTTGCCTTTGGCGCGAAACCGACTATGAAACGGCTTCAGCCAAGAGCCAGTGCCACTTGGAAAGCGCGCCGGAGCCAGCCATGACCGAAATCCTGCAGATCCCAAAGCTCGTCGTCGTCTTCGGCGGCTCCGGCTTTGTCGGCCGTCATGTCGTGCGGGCGCTGGCCAAGCGCGGCTACCGCATCCGGGTCGCCTGCCGCCGCCCCGATCTTGCCGGCCATCTGCAGCCGCTCGGCAATGTCGGCCAGATCCAGCCGGTACAGGCCAATGTGCGCGTGCGCTGGTCGATCGACCGCGCCGTGCAGGAAGCCGACCATGTCGTCAACCTGGTCGCCATACTGCATGAGAGCGGGCGGCAGAAGTTCGGCGCCGTGCACGACTTCGGCGCCCGCGCCGTGGCCGAGGCTGCGCGCTCGGTCGGCGCCGGCCTCACCCACATCTCGGCGCTGGGCGCCGATCTCAATTCGCAGTCGGTCTACGCGCGCACCAAGGCGCTCGGCGAGAAGGCCGTGCTGGAGACGATCAGCGACGCCGTGATCTTCCGGCCCTCGATCAATTTCGGCCCGGACGACGGCTTCTTCAACCGCTTCGCCAACATGGCGCGCCTTTCGCCGGTGCTGCCACTGCTCGGCGGCGGCCAGACCAAGTTCCAGCCGGTCTATGTCGGCGACGTCGCCGAAGCCATCGCGCGCTCGGTCGACGGCAAGGTCGAAGGCGGCCGCATCTACGAGCTCGGCGGGCCGCAGGTGCTCACCTTCAAGGAATGCATGGAAGAACTGCTCACCGTGATCGACCGCAAGCGGATCCTGGTGCCGGTGCCGTGGTGGGTGGCGAACCTGCAAGCCTCGATCCTCGGCCTGCTGCCCAACCCGCTGCTGACCAAGGACCAGGTGCTGCAGCTGCGCGCGCACAACATTGTGTCCGACCAGGCCGCCCGGGAAAGCCGGACGCTTGCCGGCCTTGGCCTGCAGCCGCAGTCGATCGGAACCATATTGCCGAGCTATCTCTGGCGCTTCCGCGCCGCCGGCCAGTTCCAGCGCAAACCCGCGGCCTGACCGCGAAACCAGCCAAGCGGCTATGAACCGCGTACGGTGACCTGCATCGGCAGGCCGCCTTGCGGCTGCGTCGTCAGCTTCTGCACCGGCCATGGGTGGGTTTCGGGCGTGCTGTCGAAGCGGAAGCGCGACAACAGGATGGCAAGCGCGATGATCGCCTCCTGCATGGCGAAGCTGGCGCCGATGCAGACGCGCGGGCCGGCGCCGAAGGGTAGATACTGGAAGCGGTCGATGCGGTCGCGGTTTCCCGGATGGAAGCGTTCCGGCATGAAGGCATCCGGCCTGTCCCACAGCTTGCGGTGGCGGTGGACGACCCAGGGCATCACCAGTACGGCGGCATATTTCGGTATATGCAGGTCGTTCCAGGTTTCCGGCTCGATCGGCTCGCGGTTGATCGACGGCGCCGGCGGATAGAGCCTGAGCGCCTCCTCGAAGGCAGCGCGGGTGAGCGGCATGGCGTCCAGCCATTTTGTTGGATCGGGCTCCCGCGACAGCACGTCGTCGATCTCGCGCTCAATCTTGTCGCGCTCCCATGGCGCCTCGGCCAGGCAATAGAGCGTCCAGCCGAGCGCGCGGGCCGTCGTCTCGTGGCCGGCGCCGATGAACGTGATGATGTTGTCCTCGACTTCCGAGCGCGTCAACCCGTCCGGCCCTTCGGCCTTGAGCAGAAGTGTGAGGAAGTCCTGCGGCACATGATCGGGGTCCCGCTTCAATCGCTCCTCGCGCATCTTCACCGTGCCGGCGACGATGTCGCGGAAATAGGCCATGGTCTTGCGGCCGCGGATGCGGGTGAGCCGCGGCAGCCATAGCGGAGCGCGCAGGAGGTCGAGCGGATCGACCCGGCCCATGGTCTCGAACAGGCGGTCGATCTCCTTGGCGAAGCCGCCGGGTTCGCCGGCGATCTCGCCGGAAAACAGCGTCTCGGCAAGGATGTCGAAGGTGAGCAGCGTCATGTCGTGCGCGATGTCGGTGGTGCCGCCCGCCTCGTAGCGGGCGACGAACTCCAGCGTGCGCTTCAGCATCGGCTGGGCGAAACCGAAGATGTGGCGCGGCGTGAACACCGGCGCCATCGCCTTGCGCGAGCGCTTCCACACCTCGCCTTCGGCGGTGAGCAGGCCGTCGCGCAGGATCGGGCGCAGGATCATCTGGCGCACCGTCGCCATCTTGTAATTCCTGGCATTGTCGACCAGCACATGGCGGATGAGGCCGGGATCGTTGGCGATGACCAGCGGCCCGCCGATGCCGTTCACCGAGATCCATGGCTGGTTGTAGGTCGGCTCGCCCCACAGTTCGAGCGGATTGCGATAGACGATGCGCATCATCTCCAGCGTCGACGGCGGCGAGGTACGCGGCTTCGGCGCCGTCGACGCTGGAGATGATGCGCATCGTCTA
>NZ_RZOT01000598.1:0-3490 GCF_003999085.1 Mesorhizobium sp. M4A.F.Ca.ET.090.04.2.1 | reverse complement strand
GCTTTCCATCCTCGGTTATCCCGAAGGCAGCGCTGCCTCGATCATGACGACGGAGTTCGTCAGCGTGCCGTCGGACTGGACCGTCGGCCGCACGCTCGACCACATCCGCAAGGTCGAGCGCACCCGCGAGACCGTCTATGCGATCTATATCGTCGATCCGCAAACGCACCTCCTTGTGCGCTCGACCGGCCTGCGGCGTCTGATCACCGGCGAGCCTGACGATCCGATCCTGTCGGTGGCGCCGGACCGCGTGCCGGTGACGGTCACGCCGCTGACCGATCGTGAGACGCTGGCGCAGACGATCTCCAAATACGACCTGCTCGCTGTACCGGTCGTCGACCACGGCAAGCTCCTCGGCATCGTCACCATCGACGACATCATCGACACGATGGTCGAGGAGACGACCGAGGACGTGCATCGCTTCGGCGGCATGGAGGCGCTCGACGAGCCCTATATGAAGATGGGCTTCCTCGCCATGATCCAGAAGCGAGCTGGCTGGCTCTGCGCCCTGTTCATCAGCGAGATGCTGACCGCCAATGCCATGCAAAGCTATGAAGGCGAGCTGGAGAAGGCGATCGTGCTGACGCTGTTCATCCCGCTGATCATGAGCTCGGGCGGCAATTCCGGCTCGCAGGCGACCTCGCTGGTCATCCGGGCGCTGGCGCTGCGCGAGATCGGCCTTGGCGACTGGTGGCGGGTGGCCCTGCGCGAACTGCCGACCGGCCTTGTGCTCGGGGCGATCCTCGGCGTCGTCGGCGTCTGCCGCATCACGCTGTGGCAGTATCTCGGCTTCTACAACTATGGCCCGCACTGGGAACTGATCGCGGCGACAGTGGGTGCCGCGCTGATCGGCATCGTCACCTTCGGCTCGCTCTCCGGGTCGATGCTGCCGTTCGCGCTGAAGCGCATCGGCTTCGATCCGGCAAGCGCCTCGGCGCCGTTCGTCGCCACGCTGGTCGATGTCACCGGCCTGGTGATCTACTTCTCGGTGGCGCTGGTGATCCTGCGCGGTACGCTGCTGTAGGCTTGAACATCCCACCGCCGGCTGTCGCCGGCGGTGGGTATCGTCAGACGCGCTCGCCGTTCTTCACCCGGTAGGTCGGCTTGTACATGGTGACCAGTTCTTCCGCCGCCGTCGGGTGCACGGCCATGGTGCGGTCGAAATCTTCCTTGGTCAGTCCTGCTTTCAGCGGAATCCCCAGAAGCTGCGCCATCTCGCCCGCATCCGGCCCGAGGATATGGGCGCCGAGCACCTTCCCCGAGGCACCGTCGACCACCAGCTTCATCAGCATCTTCTCGTCGCGACCGGACAGGGTGTGGCGCATCGGGCGGAAGCTGGCGCGATAAACCTCGATGTCGGCAAAGCGCTTGACCGCCTCGTCCTCCGACAGGCCGACGGTGCCGATCTCCGGCTGCGAAAACACCGCCGTCGGGATGGTGTCGTGGTCGGGCGCGGTCGGGTTGCCCTTGAAGGCGGACTCGATGAAGCACATCGCCTCATGGATCGCCACCGGCGTCAACTGCACGCGGTTGGTGACGTCGCCGATCGCCCAGATGTTGTCGATGTTGGTGCGCGAGTCCTTGTCGACATTGATGGCGCCGGTCCTGGTGAGTTCGATGCCGACCCCTTCCAGGCCCATGTTCTCGGTGTTGGGGATGCGGCCGATGGCAAGCATCACCTGATCGACGGTCAGCACCTTGCCGCCGGTGACGAGCGCGTCCAGACGCCCGTCCGGCCGCTTGCGCACCCATTCCGACACCGCATGGCAAAGGATCTTGATGCCCTTCTTTTCCATGGTCTCGTGCAGTGTGCGCCTGAGGTCCATGTCGAAGCGGGACAGGATCTCCCTGCCGCGATAGACCAGAGTGGTGTCGACGCCGAGCCCATGGAAGATGTTGGCGAATTCGACGGCGATGTAGCCGCCGCCCTCGATCATGATTGCCTTCGGCAATTTCTTGAGGTCGAAAGCTTCGTTGGAAAAGATGCAGTGCTCATGGCCGACGAGGGCCGGATGCGGCGCCGGCCGGCCCCCGGTTGCGATAAGGATCTGGTCAGCGGTGACGGTCCGATCCTCCCCGAGAAGATGCACCACATGCGGATCAACCAGCATGGCGCGCGAATGGAACGTCTCGCCGCCGGCACCTTTCACGTTCTTCTCGTAGATGGCTTCCAGCCGGGCAATCTCCTTGTCCTTGTTGGCGACCAACGTCGGCCAGTCGAAACTGGCCTCGGGCACGCTCCAGCCGTAGCCGGCGGCGTCAGCAAAATGCTCGGGAAATTGCGAGGCATAGACGTAGAGCTTCTTCGGCACGCAGCCGCGAATGACGCAGGTGCCGCCATAGCGGTATTCCTCGGCGATGCCGACGCGCTTGCCGAGCGCCGCCGCGACACGGGCCGCCCTCACCCCTCCGGAGCCGCCGCCGATGACGAAGAGATCGTAGTCGTAACCGGCCATGCGTGGCTCCTTGCCTTCAAAAATGCCTGAGACAGGTAGGCTGCTCATCACCAAAAGAAAAGCCCGGACAAAGCCGGGCTTTCTGGTCCAGCGGCCGTCAGGCCGCGCAGCAAGGCAAATCAGTTCTGCGTGTTGTCGGCCGGCGCATCGCCGTCAGCCGGAGCCGAGCCATCGGCCGGCGCGGCACCATCCGCGGGAGCGGGCGCGGCCGGAGCGGCGGCCTTCGACGCGGCAGCCAGCGTTTCGCCCACCTGCTGGGCGAGGTCTCGGGCGACGCCGTTCTGCCAGATGTCGGCTGCCTTGACGAGATCGCGCGTCACTGCCGGACCGCTGTCCAGCAGCTTCTTGCCCGAATCGGAGCTGTAGAAGGTCGCGATGTCGTTGAGCTCCTTCTCGGAGAACACCTTGGCATAGGCAAGGGCTGCTTCCTTCTCAAGGTCGGCGCGGCGCGCCGCCAGCGCCATCGCCTTCTCGCTGACGGTCTTGCCGATCAGTTCCTGCATGTCGGGGTTCTTCTGGATAAGCTGGTTCTCAAGCGCCGCCGCTGCCTGCGGCAGGATGTTGTCGAACGGGTCGGTGGCATGGATGGCAGCGACGGCGGCGCGCGCAGCCTTCAGGTGCGATTCGGAGACGTCCTGCGCAAACGCCGGCGAGGACAACGCAAGGACAGCCGAAGCCGCCAGAGCGGCCGAGAAGCGGCGAACCCGGTTATGCAACATCATGGTCGATAGAACTCCCTGGTTTTCGGGCGGCATGGACGGTTTGGATGCCGTCGCCGCCGGCGATGATGGCCGCTGACGCCAGCCCGATGAAAAGACCATGCTCGACAACGCCTGGAATGGCGTGGAGAGCATTCGAAAGCGCTCTTGTATCCGGAATGCGGCCAAAAGATGCATCGAGGATAAAATGGCCGCCGTCTGTAACAAATGGCTGGCTCCCCGTCATCCTCAATGTAACCGGGCCGGAAAGGCCGAGGACCGCGGCGGCCGCGCCGATCGCGATCTCGGTCGCGCGCAGGCCGAATTTGTTGACTT
>NZ_RZOT01000597.1:0-3500 GCF_003999085.1 Mesorhizobium sp. M4A.F.Ca.ET.090.04.2.1 | reverse complement strand
AGCGTGCCCAGCGCGTTGGTCGCGGCGTTGAGGCGCGCCGACGAGATCGCCGCGCTGATCGAGGCCAGCACGCCCATAATCATGAACACCTTCATCGTCACCCAGCGCGTGTTGATGCCGGCGAGCGAGGCCGCTTCCGGATTGCCGCCGATGGCAAAGACATAGCGGCCGAAGCGGGTGCGCCTGGTGATGAAGGTCATGACGATGCCGACCGCGACCGCCATCAGCACCGGTATGGCGATGCCATGGGCGATGAACAGGCCGCCTTCGGGAATGGCGATGCCTTTCTGCTCGGCGTACTGGCGCACGATGCCGACCGGCCACGGATAGGAATTGGCGACCCAGACCGCGCCGAGGATGGCGGCGCAGGCGACGATGCCGAGGAAGATTTCGGCCCATACCGGGCGCAGCGGGAAATTGAACCGCTTGCGCTGCGAGCGGCCGTTGAGCAGCGCGAAAGCGGCCGCCGCGCAGGCGACGACGCCGACGACCCAGCTGGCTGTGGCGCCGATCGAGCCGCGCGGTCCGCCGCCCATCAGCTGGAAAGTGGCGTCGAGCGGCGCGACCGTGCGGCCGCTGGTGATCATCCAGGCCATGCCGCGCCAGACCAGCAGGCCACCCAGCGTGACGATGAAGGCCGGCACCTCCATGTAGGCGATGATGAAGCCCTGGAACGCGCCGATCGCCAGGCCAAGCACCACGCCGGCGGCGAGCGCGATGATCCAGAGCCACGGATTGCCGAGCTGGAAGCCAATGACTCGAATGAGGAATTCGGCCTGCGCCACGCCCATGATCATGCCGACCACGCCCTCGACGGAGCCGACGGAAAGGTCGATGTTGCGCATGACGATGACCAGCACCATACCGGTCGCCATGATCGCCACCGAGGAGGTCTGCACCGACAGGTTCCAAAGGTTGCGCGGGGTCAGGAAGAGCCCGCCCGACAGGACGTGGATGCCGATCCAGATGACCAGCAGCGCGCCGACCATGCCGAGCATGCGCGTGTCGAGTTCGGTTGCCTTAAGGAAGCGGCCGGCGGCGCTGAGTTCGGCTGCGCGTGCCCGGTCCGCGGCGACCGTGCTTGAGGTCGTATCGGTCATGATTTCCTCCCACCGGTTGCCGTCTGGCGCGGTTGCCGGAACATGATTCTATTGGCTTTCCCGGCTCACTTGAAGCCGGAAGCCGTTGCGAAGCGAAGCTCGATGGACGCCGCGGCTCTTGGGCCGCGGCGCCGAGTCTTCAAACCGGAAGGCTTGCCTCAGTTGCAGGCGGCGACGGCGCCGGCGGCAACGCCGGCGCAGACTTCGTCCTTCTTGATCCAGCCCGCGTCGATGACGACGTTGAGGTTGTCCTTGGTGATCGCCACCGGCGTCAGGAACAGCGACTTGACGGTGTTGCCGCCCGGCGTGGTGAAATCCTTGACGCCGGCGATGTCTGTCATCTTCTTGCCGTCGGCGAGCGCCGAGGCGATCTCGGCGGCGTTCTTGCCGAGCTCGCGCGCGTCCTTCCACACCGACACGGTCTGCGTGCCGAGTGCGATGCGGTTCAGCGCGGCGTGGTCGCCGTCCTGGCCCGACACCGGAACGGTCCCGGCGAGGCCCTGCGCCGTCAGCGCGGCGACGACGCCACCTGCGGTGCCGTCATTGGCCGCCACCACCGCATCGACCTTGTTGTCGTTGGCGGTCAGGAACTGCTCCATGTTCTTCTGCGCGTTGGCGGGCAGCCAGCCGTCGGTATAGGCCTCGCCGACATTCTTGACCTTGCCGCCGTCGATGGCTACCTTCAGGACTTCCATGGAGCCGGCGAACAGGAAATCGGCGTTCGGGTCGGCGCCCGAGCCCTTGATGAAGACATAGTTGCCTTCCGGCTTGACCTTGAACACTTCGCGGGCCTGCATACGGCCGACTTCCTTGTTGTCGAAGGTCAGGTAGAAGACGTCCTTGTTCTCGATCAGCCGATCGTAGCCGACGACTGGAATGCCTTCGTCCAGCGCCTTCTGCACCGCCGGTCCGACCGCGGAGGCGTCCTGCGCCAGCACGATCAGGGCGTTGGCGCCCTGCGATATCAGGCTTTCGACGTCGGTCAGCTGCTTGCCCGGATTGGACTGCGCGTCGGCGGAAATATACTTGTCGCCGGCCGCCTCGATGGCCTTCTTCATCGCCGCTTCATCGGTCTTCCAGCGTTCTTCCTGGAAGTTCGACCAGGAAACACCGATCCCCTTGTCCTTCGCCTCGGCGACCGACGCGAGCGTCAACGACATGGCGACACCCGCCAGCATGGCGGCTGCGAATTTCTTCATGATATCCTCCCTGCGCCATTGCGGCGCGACCCAGACTGGCCCTGAGGCCGGCATAGAGGCTTTTTTTCGAGCCTCGAAAAAATAGTGATCCAACGCCGGAGCGCTGTCAACATTGATTCTGCTGGATTCTGACGCCCCTGCGAATTTTTTTCGAGCTCCGTAATAAATAAATGACAGGCCGGCCCGCTTCTGCCACAATTCATACGGTGTCCGCCGACGGCCCCTTGAGATCAAAAACGGCCGCGACGACCGGGAGGAAATAGGGCATGTCGGTTGGAATCCGCCACGACGATCTGCGCCGACGCAACCGGGCGATGGTGATTTCGGCCGTGCGCCGCGCCGGCCAGCCGTCGCGGACCGAGATCGCCGCCACCACCGGCCTCAGCCATTCGACCATCTCGGCGATCTCGTCCGACCTGATCCAGGAAGGCATCCTGACCGAGAGCAAGGCAAACGAGGCTGTTTCGCTGAAGCGCGGCCGGCCGCAGGTCGGGCTTGCGCTCAATCCGGAAGCCACGGCGGTGATGACGGTGGTCCTGTCGCTGAACTTCCTTTCCGTCGCCGTCATCGACTACGCCGGGCAGGTCATTGCCGAAGAGCAGCGCCGCCTCGACACGGCGATCATGCCGCGCGACGAGCTGATCGGCGAATGCGTGGCCATCGTCCGGCGCCGCTTCGAGGATCCCGATCTCGACGTCCGCGGCGTCGCCCGCATCGCCATGGGCATCCAGGGCATCACCGACACCCATGCCCGCGCCATGTTGTGGTCGCCGATCACGCCGCAGACCGACATCGCCTTCGCCGACATACTGGAAGCCGAATTCGGCGTTCCGGCCACCATGGAGAACGACTGCAACATGATGGCGGTGGCCCTGCAGTGGCGTGACCCTGACCGCTACCGCGACGACTTCATCGCCATCCTGCTGTCGCACGGCATCGGCATGGGGCTGGTGCTGAAGGGAGAGCTGTTCACCGGCACCCATTCCTCGGGCGGCGAATTCGGCCATATGATCCACCGGCCGGGCGGCGCGCTCTGCCGCTGCGGGCGGCGCGGCTGCGTCGAGGCCTATGCCGGCAACTACGCCATCTGGCGCAATGCCAAGGAGATGGGCGAGGACGCCGAGCCGGTCGATGTCAGCGACGCCGACATGCGCTCGCTCGCAGCGCGGGCGCGCGCCGGCGACGGTCCGGAGCGCCAAGC
>NZ_RZOT01000596.1:0-3507 GCF_003999085.1 Mesorhizobium sp. M4A.F.Ca.ET.090.04.2.1 | reverse complement strand
CCGTCGGCCTTGGCGAAGGCCGGCAACGGATCGTCCGATATCGGCACGTTGATGATACCGATGCCGGCAAGCTCGCCGGCATCCTTGCCGAGATAGGGCGAGCCTGGCCGCTCGACCGCGCCGGCGACGCGCGCCCCCGGCATCGTGTGAATGGCGCGGATCAGCGTCTGGCCCATGCGGCCTGCCGCGCCCACCACCACCAGGCCCATATCCCCCGTTTCGCTCATGCCTGTCTCCCCACCACCTTCTTCGCGCGGCTGCGCTGGACTGGAGTTTGGATTGGCTTGGCGTCGTCGACAAGCCCCAGCCCTTTCTTGCCCTGCACCCGGTGGAAGCGGGCATAGACGCTGTGCGGGTCGGCCATCAGCGAGGCATGCGTGCCTTCCTCGACCAGCCGGCCCTCCTCCAGCACGATGATGTGGTCGGCATTGACCACCGTCGACAGCCGGTGCGCGATGACGATCGTCGTGCACCCTTCCATGACATGGGTCAGCGCCTCCTGGACGCGCGCCTCCGCCTCATTGTCGAGCGCCGAGGTCGCCTCGTCGAGCAGCAGGATCGGCGCCTGGCGCACGATGGCGCGGGCGATCGAGACGCGCTGGCGCTGGCCGCCCGACAGCGTCACGCCGTTCTCGCCGACTGGCGTGTCGTAGCCTTGCGGCTGCTGGCGGATGAAGTCATCCGCCGCCGCCTGCTTTGCCGCCCATTCGATCTCGGCGTCGCTGGCTGAAAGCCGTCCATAGCGGATGTTGTCGCGGATCGTGCCCTCGAACAGGTAGGGCGCCTGCGAGACATAGGCGATCGATTGGCGCAGCGACTGCTTGGTCACCTTCGAAATGTCCTGGCCATCGACCTCGATGCTGCCGGCCTCGACATCGTAGAAGCGCTGCAGCAGCGCCACCAGCGTCGATTTGCCGGCGCCGGATGCGCCGACGATGGCCGTCACCTTGCCGGCGGCGGCGGTAAAGCTCAATTCCTTAAGCACCGGCGCGTCGGCGGCATAGCGGAACGAGACATTGTGGAAACGCACCTCGCCGCTGGTGATCCTCACTTCGACCGCGCCCGGCGCGTCGCCCTGCTGTGGCTGCTGGTCGAGCAGCTCGTAGATCATGCGCGCGTTGACCAGCGACCGCTCCATGCCAACCTGCATGCGCGCCAGGCGGCGAGCCGGATCATAGGCCAGGATCAGCGCCGTGATGAAGGAAAAGACCGCGCCCGGTGGCTGTCCGAGCACCAGCGCCCGGTAGCCGGAATAGGCGATGACGCCGGTGACGGCGAGGCCGGCCAACATGTCGGAAATCGGCGTCAGCCGCTCCGAGACGCGGGCGATCTTGTTGCCCCGCTGCTCGGCACTCTCGGCGAGCTTGCCGATGCGGCGCGCCAGTTCCCCCTCCATGGTGAACGCCTTGGCGATGGCTATGCCTTGCGTCGCCTCCTGCATGGCGCCGATCAGCCGCGAGTTGATCTGCACGGATTCGCGCGCGATGCGGCGCACGCGGCGCATCAGATAGACGACGGTGTAGATCAGCGGCGGTCCGATCAGCAGCGACGAGAGCGATAGCAGCGGATCCTGGTAGATCATGACGGCGATGAGGCCGACCAGCGTCACCCCGTCGCGCGCGATCGAGGTCAGCGTCATCGACAGCAGGTCGCGGATGCCGTTGATATTCTCGTTGACCTGCGCAGCGAGCTGGCCCGAACGCGTGTCGTTGAAGAAACCGACGCCAAGCTTCATCAGATGGTCGAAGACGCGCTTCTGGTAGCGCGCCACCAGATTGTTGCCGATCCGGGCCAGCGTCACCGCCTGGCCATAGGTGGCGAGCCCGCGCAGCATGAAGGAGCCCATGATCCCGGCGCAGATCAGCACGATCAGATCGCCGCGCCGCTCATAGAAGATCTGGTTGACGACCGGGCTCATCACCCAGGCGGTGAAGGCCGTCGTTGCCGATACTGTCAGCAGGCAGAGAGTGGCGAAGATATAGGCCGAGCGGTATTCACGGCCGTTTTCGGCAATGATGCGGCGCAGCACCGCCCAGGTCTCGCCGGGCCGGGCCGTCGCTTGGTGTTGAAGCTGGTTCAAATCGAGGGTCGTTCCGTGGTTCCGTCTGGAAATTCGGCACCCCTCTTAGCGTTCCCGTCGCGGCTTGCCTATGGCGAAACTTCGTCGCGGCGCGATTCGCGATCCGACAACCAGGGCGCGAAGCGCTACAGCCGCCAGCGCCGCCCCGCCGTCTGCACGCCGAACAGCGAGGGGTTCCTGGCATAGGCAGCGAGGCCGAGCAGCGCCGCCAGCGGGTGGGTGATGACATAGACGGGCATCGCCCGCATCAGCGCGCTGTGTGGCGCCTTGTCTTCGAAGGCCGAGCGGAAATTGCCCGCTTTCAGCGCCGGCACGATCTTCTGCGCGATGCCGCCGGTGAGGAAGACGCCGCCGCGGCTCATGAACACCAGCGCGAGGTCGCCGGCGGTGCGGCCGAGGCAGGTGACGAACATCGACAGCGCTTCCTCCGCCACCGGGTCGGACTTCGCCAGCGCCGCGCCGGTGATCTCGGCCGGCGCCCTGAAGGGCGCCGGCTTGCCGTCGGCCTTGGCCACCGCGCGGTAGACATTGACCAGGCCACGCCCGCACAGGATCTGTTCGCCGGAAACGCGACCCTCGAGCCGCTCTATATGCTGGAAAACCTGGAAATCGCGCGGCGAGCGCGGGCCGATATCCATGTGCCCGCCTTCGCCCGGCACCGGTATCCAGTGGTTGAGCGCATAGATCAGCCCGGCGACGCCGAGCCCGGTGCCGGGCCCGAGCACGACGCGGCTGGCGTTCGGCTCCGGCGCGCCGCCGCCGATCTTCTCCATATGCTCCTCGCCGAGCGCGACGACGGCCAGCGCCTGCGCCTCGAAGTCGTTGAGCACGACGACCTCGCTCAAGCCCAGATTGGCGAACATCTGCTTCGGTTTCACCACCCAGGGGCAATTGGTGAGTGGGATCTCGTCGCCGTCGACCGGCCCGGCGATCGCCAGCACGGCCGAATTCGGCCGCACCGAAGAGCGGTCGAGCACCGCCGCCTGGATCGCCTCGTCGATGGTGTTGAAGCTGGCCGTCTGGACGATCTGCGGCTCGGTTGGCTCCGAATTGGCGTCGAGCACGATCGAGAAGCGCGCATTGGTGCCGCCGATGTCGCCGATCAGGACCGGAAACCGCAGCGTTGTCTCGTCTTCACCTGCCATGCTGTTGTTCGTCCCCGTTCCGGCAGTCTGCCGTTTGTCTCTTCGTTGAACTAGCGCATGGGCTTGCAAAGGGAAAGCCGCTTCGCGTCAGCTTGAATTTCGTCCTTTTCAGCGTTGGCGCTGCCCCTCACCTGCCTGCCGGCACCTCTCCCCGCATAGTGACGGGGAGAGGGACGCTGTCATTCGCGATTTCGCCAATCATCAGCGTTGCGGAAAGGAGTGCCAGCGCTGCGGCCAGTGTCCAGCCGATAGATGGGTAACAGTTTGAACCGGATACATAGG
>NZ_RZOT01000595.1:0-3519 GCF_003999085.1 Mesorhizobium sp. M4A.F.Ca.ET.090.04.2.1 | reverse complement strand
ACCGCCGCCGAGATCGACATGCTCGATGGAATGGCCGTCGGCGCGCAGCGCGCCGACCAGTTCGACGAGCAGCGCGAAGGCGTCGTCGAAAGGCTGCAGCTCGGTGATCTGGCTGCCGATATGGGTGTCGATGCCGGTGACCCTGATGCCGGGCAGTTCCGCGGCGCGGGCATAGACTTGTCGCGCCCTTTGCCATGCAATGCCGAACTTGTTTTCGGCCTTGCCGGTGGAGATCTTCTTGTGCGTCCTGGCGTCGACGTCCGGATTGATGCGCAGCGAGACCGGCGCGACCTTTCCGAGCGCAGTGGCGCGGGCCGAGAGCAGTTCAAGCTCCGGCTCGGATTCGACGTTGAAGCAGAGGATGCCGGCCGAAAGCGCGAAATCCATCTCACGCGCGGTCTTGCCGACGCCCGAAAACAGAATCTTGCCGGCCGGGATGCCGGCGGCAAGCGCCCGGCGCAATTCGCCTTCCGACACCACGTCGGCGCCGGCGCCTTGCCTCGCCAGGGTCTTCAGCACCGCCTGGTTGGAGTTCGCCTTCATGGCGTAGCAGACCAGCGTGTCGAGCCCGGCGAAAGCCTCCTTGAAGACACGGAAATGCCTGGTCAGCGTCGCCGTCGAATAGCAGTAGAAGGGCGTGCCGACCTGTGCCGCGATGTCAGGTATGGCGACGTCCTCGGCATGCAGCACGCCGTCGCGATAGTCGAAATGGTTCACGAGAGTGGTTCCGGAAGTTGAAGCACGATGAGATCGGTGATCTCACCGACTCTAGAGCAGTGGGTCGAGGATGAACTTCTTGTCCTCGACCGGTTTTTCCGGCTCCGGCGGCACGGGCTGATGCGCCTTCTCGGCATCCTTGCGCGCCTGCACGGCCGCCTCGTAAGGCGTGTCGAGGCCGGTCCTTCGGCCGCAGGCCGTGACGGTAGCCACCGCCGCGAGCAGCGCGAGCGTCACCAAAATCCTGCTTGCGGTCATCGATCCCATCCGTCGGAGAAAATTCGTCGCCTGCTTCTAGCGAAAATTTATGGCCTTTGCACCCCGGCAAATCGGGCGGTCGCCCGGCTCACGCTTTGGCAAGCCGCTTTTTCCAATAGCGGATCTGCTTGCGCACCTCCGATGGCGCCGTGCCGCCGAAGCTTGTGCGGCTCTTCACCGAGTTCTGCACGGCAAGCACGGAGAAGAGGCCCTCGGTGATACCGGGATGGATCGACTGCAGATCCTCGAGTGAAAGCTTCTCCAGCCCGACCTTCTTGTCCTCGGCCAGCGCCACGGCGCGGCCGGTGACGTGATGCGCCTCGCGGAAGGGCAGGCCGAGCGTGCGCACCAGCCAATCAGCAAGATCGGTCGCGGTCGCGTGGCCCGAGCCGGCGGCCTTCTTCATGGCGGCGGCATTGACGGTCATGTCGCGCACCATGCCGGTCATCGCCGCCAGCATCAGGTCGAGCGTCTCGGCGGCGTCGAAGACCGATTCCTTGTCTTCCTGCATGTCCTTGCCATAGGTCAGTGGCATGCCCTTCATCACCGTCAAAAGGCCGACGAGATGGCCGTTGACGCGCCCGGTCTTGCCGCGCACCAGCTCGGCGGCGTCGGGGTTCTTCTTCTGCGGCATGATCGAGGAGCCGGTGGAGAATGAGTCCGACAGCCGGACCAAGCCGAATTGTGGCGTCGACCAGATGATGATCTCCTCGGCGAGCCGCGACAGGTGGGTGGCGCAGATCGCCGCAACAGCAAGGAACTCCAGCGCGAAATCGCGGTCGGAAACGCTGTCGAGCGAATTGCGCATCGGCTCGCGGAAGCCGAGTGCCTTCGCCGTCTGGTGGCGGTCGATGGCGAAGCTGGTGCCGGCAAGGGCCGCCGCGCCGAGCGGGCTCTCGTCCATCCGCTCGATGGCGTCGCGGACGCGCGACAGGTCGCGCGAGAACATCTCGACATAGGCCATGCAGTGGTGGCCGAAGGTCACCGGCTGCGCCGCCTGCATGTGGGTGAAGCCCGGCATCACCGTCGCCGCATGCTCCTCGGCGCGCTCGAGGAAGGCCGCGATCAGCCCTTTCAGCGCCTCGGCGACGCGGAAGCACTCGTCCTTGACCCAGAGCCTCAAATCCACCGCTACCTGGTCGTTGCGCGAACGGGCGGTGTGCAGGCGGCCGGCGGCGGGGCCGATGAGGTCGGCAAGACGCGCCTCGACATTCATGTGGATGTCTTCCAGCCTGGTCGAGAATTCGAATGTGCCGGCCTCGATCTCTTTCAGGATCGTGTTCAGCCCGTGAGCGATTTTATCTTGATCGGCCGCCGAAATAATGCCCGTTTCAGCCAACATCTCGCTGTGGGCGATCGAACCTCTTATGTCCTGCGCATAGAGTTTGCGGTCGAACGAGATCGACGCGTTGATCGCTTCCATGATCGCGGCCGGACCCGAGGCAAAACGTCCGCCCCACATCTGGTTGCTGGCCTTCTTGTCGCTCATAGCTATAACCCGTGCTCCGGAGCAGTTTTGAAGAAAATGGCAGACCGCAAACAATTATTCCCGGCCCCACGCCTCATCCTCGCCGCCTTGGTGGCAGGCGTGCTGGCGGGCGCGGTCGCGGTATATGTCAGCGAGAGCGGTTCTGGCAACAATGCTGCCGCCGATGTCGCCGCAACCAGCGGCAAGGACGATGCCGCCTGCGCGGCCAAAGCCGAGCGCGCCAAAAAGGTCGCAGCGAAGGCGACAGGCCAGGTCGCGGCGCTATTGCCGGCCGATCCGCCGCAGTCGTTGAAAAGCCTCGCCTTCAACGGTCCGGACGGCAAGCCGATGACGCTCGCCGACCATGCCGGCAGGACGCTGCTGCTCAACCTGTGGGCGACATGGTGCGCGCCGTGCCGCGCCGAGATGCCGGCACTCGACGCGCTGCAGAAGGAGATGGGCAGCGACCGCTTCCAGGTCGTCGCGGTCAATGTCGACACCGGCGACGACACCAAGCCGAAGAAGTTCCTCAGCGACATCGGCGTCGCAACGCTCGGCTACTACCGGGATCCGACGCTGGCGTTGTTCAACGACGTCAAGACGCGCGGCCTGGCGCTCGGTCTGCCGGTCACCATGCTGATCGACGGCGAGGGCTGCCTGATCGCGCATATGAACGGCCCGGCCGAATGGTCGGGAGCGGATGCCAGGCGGCTGGTCGAAGCCGCGCTCGGCCCCTCAAGCTGAGCGCAGGGCGGCCGCCGGTTCCAGCATCAGGATGCTGCCGCCGCCGCGTGAGACGGGGGCGTCGTCATCTGCCGCAGGCGCCCTCGCGCCGGTCAGTTCGCCGAACGCCTCGATCGGACCAGGCCTGCCGAGGTAGAAACCCTGCCCGATCTCGCAGTCCTCGGCGTCGAGGAACCTGAGTTCGCCCAGCGTCTCGACGCCTTCGGCGAGCACCGGCAAGCCAAGGCCACGGCCAAGTCCCAGCACGGCGCGCACGATGGCCGCCACCTGACCGTTCCTGTCGACCGACTTGATGAAGGAGCCATCGATCTTGATCTTGTCGAAGGGGAAGG
>NZ_RZOT01000594.1:0-3520 GCF_003999085.1 Mesorhizobium sp. M4A.F.Ca.ET.090.04.2.1 | reverse complement strand
CTGTTGGACCGCACGATCTGCCGTGCCTTGATCACATCGGGATCGACCAGCCGGATGGTGTAGAGATAAAGACCTTCGATCTCGCGCAACTTGACGATGGCGCCCATGATGTTGCGGGTTCGCGGCTCGATCAGAACCGGCCTGCCGTCGGACGCCGTTTCCACCGCGCCCGGCGGGGGCTCCGGCATGGCGAAGTCGGCATCGGTCTTGGCGCTCATCACAAAGGAGCCGTCGGGCTTGATCAGTGCGGCATGCGCCAGCGAGCGGCCAACCGCTTCCTTGTTCATCAGATCGAGGAAACCGGTACGGTCGAGGCCATAGAGCGTGCGCGAGGCATCGAGATCATAGGCCATCGACAACGTCGTGCCCTGCAGGTTGCGGGCATTTTCCTGCACATAGGCGTCGGCGATCGACAGCGAGGAATTGACGATCGTCTTGGTGCGGATCTCGAACCAGCGGTCGAGGCCGATGTCGAGCGTGATCGAGGCGATGATGGCCACCATGATGGCGGGAATGGCGGCGACCAGAGCGAACATCGCGACGATGCGCACATGCAGCCGTGAGGCCGCCTTGCCGTGCCGCCGCGCCATCACAATGCGGTGAACCTCGCGGCCGATCAACGCAATCAGGAATAGAACGAAGACAGCGTTGAGCGCGATCAGCGCCATCGTGGCTTTTGCATCCGGCGCGATCGGCGTCGCCCCGACCAGAATCGCAAAGGAGATCGCCGCCGTGATCAAAGCGCCGGCAATCGCCAGCACGCCGGGCAACGCCAGCAGCCGGCGTCTGTCCTCAACGCCGGGCTTGCTGAAAAGCGGTTCGTTCAGTGTCGGGGCCTGGGAAGCCATATCGCCGTTTAGAGTCATTGCTTGCGTCGGATGTATGCAACGCATTGTGGCGATTATGCAACAAGTGTGGCCAGGACGGAAATCTTTCCCCGGCTTATTCTGCTGGAAGGACCATCCGGCCAGGGTCGATCAGAGTCGCCCTAAAGGTCTGCGGACATGCCGGCAACGGGCGGACGAGCCTCCGCCGTGCGTGCTGGCCGGCATTCAACTCGCCATCCGCCCGCGCCGCAAGCCGCGTGGCGTTTGCCCGATCTCGCGACGCATCCAATATGCCATATGCGATTGGTGCGCGAAGCCTGCCTGATGTGCCACCTCGCTGGTGCTGAGGCCGCCGCCTAGTAACAGAGAGCGGGCGCGCTCGACCCGGCGCCGTAGGACGTAGCGGTGAACGGTCATACCTGTCGCCGCCTTGAACCATGTCCTGAGATGGGAACTGCTGGCGTTGGCAACGCGGCTCAGCCTGTCAATCGTTAGCGGCTCATGAAGGTGAGCATCGATATGCTCCAGGACGTGCCTGAGCTGAGTGTTCGACAACCGGACGGGTCGATCGGTCTCCCGATCGCCGAGGCCCAGCAGCCGCACCGCAAGCGCAACGCCGAGGCTTTCGATGAACAGGGGTTCGGTCGGCGCGCCTGTGTCGTGACCGCTTTTGAGCGCTCGCACGAGATGTTCGATCCGCTCATCCCGGACGAGATGGCGCGTGTCGAGCCGGCGCATTGTTGTGCCTCCCACCTGCCGCGCGACGTCTTCGAGCAAGGCGGACGGCAGGCGAACCTCGATTGTGCGGAACGCGGTTTCCGCCTCGAAACCGCCCTCCTGGTCAGCGGGCACGAAGTCGATGTCGCCAGCACGCCGCAGAAAGTGTCGTCCAACGTCACTGCAATAAGAATGGGTGGCCGCGCTGGCGTGAACCATGATCCTGTGGTGATGCGCTCGCGGCAGCCTGAAGGCGCCTGCTTCGACATGCCTCGAAACCATTGTTATGCCCGTCGGGACCTGGTCGGGATCGAGCTGTGCGTGCATACAGGTAGGCCTCGAATTCATAGCAAAACCTGTCCAAGATTTGGCGGTTCCTGCGCGACTTTCAATGCCGGCGCCCCCTAAACCCAAGCCTCGTTGCCAATGCAAAGAGGTTGATATGGGTTACTATGTTGTCGTCGGCGCAGGGCCGGTTGGACGCGAAACGGCTCGGCTGCTCGGTGAGGAAGGAAATAATGTCGTCCTCACCAGCAGGAGCTTGGGTTCCATCGATTTGCCCGGCGTCCGCGCGGTACAGGCCGACGCCGCGGATGCCGCCGAGCTGTCGCGCATGGCCCGAGGCGCCGATGCGATCTTCATGTGCGCCATGGCCGCCTATGATCGGTGGCCGACCGACTTTTTCCCCATCCTCGACGGCACGGTGCGCGCGGCGGAAGCCGCCGGCGCGAAAATTATCCTGCTCGGAAACCTCTACGGCTATGGTGAGAACGCCGAAAGTCCGCTGCACCCGGACTTGCCGCTCGATCCGACATCAAGGAAAGGTACGACCCGCACGATAATGTGGCAACGAGCACGCCGCGCCGATGCACCAGCCATCGAAGTGCGGTCCAGTGACTATCTTGGACATGGCGCGATCAGCTACTTCTCGCTGCTGGCCCTGCCCTCCGTCGTCGAGGGAAAACCCGTCTCGTTCGTGGGAAACCTCGATGCTGCTCACGCGTGGACGTTCACGAAGGATGTGGCCAGGACGCTTGTGGCGTCGTCCCGTTACACGGGCGAATGGGGACGGGCATTCCACGTGCCCTCGCAATATGCCTCGCCCCGTGAACTCATGCGGAAAACAGCCGCGATGCTCGGCAGGGAGCTTTCGGATCTGCACTCCTATTCCGTCTCCGAAATGGAGGCTCTGGGCCTGCACGAGGCCGTGGAGATGCGCTACCTCTTCGACCGCCCGCTGCTGGTCGACTCCTCCGACACCGAGCATCTTCTTGGCGTAACCGCCAGCAGCCTGGACGCGATGATCGCCGACACGCTGCGCGATCATCTTTGAGCAGTCGCGCGGCAGCATGGCGCCGGCTCGGGAGCCAATCTCCGGCTAGATCTGCCTCGAGGACTTGTAGACGTTGACGCCAAGCTCGCGGATCTTCTTGCGCAGCGTGTTGCGGTTGAGCCCCAGGAGCTCAGCCGCCTTGATCTGGTTGCCGCGCGTCGCCGTCATCGAAGCAAGGACCAGCGGGTATTCGACCTCGGCGAGGATGCGCTGGTACAGGCCAGCCGGCGGCAGATCACCGGCGAACGAAGCAAAATAGCGCTGCAGGAAATGCTCCACCGCCTGACCGATGGAGAGATCGTCGGGAATGAGATTGCCGCCGCCGGGGACTACCGGCCGCTCGCCGGTCTTGAGCTCGGCCTCGATGATCTCGGACGAGATCTCATCCTGAGAATAGAGCGCGGCCAGCCTGCGGATCAGGTTTTCCAGCTCGCGCACATTGCCCGGCCAGGGGTAGCGCTTCATCAACTCGATGCCGCCGGAGGAAATGCGCTTGGTCTGCAGCCCCTCGCTGGCGCCCTGCTTGAAGAAATGCCGCACCAGGTCCGGAATGTCCTCGGAGCGCTCGCGCAGCGCCGGCAGCCTCAGCGGCACGACGTTGAGGCGGTAGAACAGGTCCTCGCGGAACAGCCCCTGGTTTATC
>NZ_RZOT01000593.1:0-3520 GCF_003999085.1 Mesorhizobium sp. M4A.F.Ca.ET.090.04.2.1 | reverse complement strand
GTTCTGGGTGAGCGTGCTGCCGTTCGGCGCCCCCCACCAGAAGTTGGTGTCCCAGGTGCCGCCCTGGCTATTGTGAAGGCTGAGCGTGTTGAAATCGTCATTGAAGGACAGCGTCATTCCGGACTTGTCGATCGGCAGCTCGAACTGGCCGGCCGACAGCTTGTCGGCAGTGGTGTTGTTGAACACCAGCACCTCGTTCGATCCGAGATTCAGCAGAAGGTTCGCTCCGGCCTGGATCAGCTGCGCCTTGACGTCGTCGAACGACATGAAGTCGTAGCCGTTGAGACGGATGGTGTCGTCGGCGCCGAAATCGGTGATCAGGTCGCTTCCGTGGCCCTTGGTGATGATGAACGTGTCGGCGCCGCCACCGCCGATCAGTACGTCGTTGCCCAGGCCGCCGTCAAACGTCTGGCTGCCGGTACCGCCCTTGATTATGTTGTCGACCGAATTGCCGAACGCGTAACGATTGGCGCCGGTGACAACGAGGTTCTCGAAATTGTTGGGGAGCTTGTAGCTCATCCAGGTGTCGATCGTGTCGATGCCTTCGCCGGGCAGCTCGACGGCCCGGTTGATCGTCGAATAGAGATGGTAATAGTCGTCGCCCGCGCCGCCATACATGGTGACGTTGACGCTGGTGTTGCCCCAGAAAGAGTCGTTGCCGGATGTGCCGCGCAGTTCCGGCCCGGCCCCGGTTGCGGAGAACCAGTGGGTGGAAGCGCCGGTGTAGGGAAGGGGAATGCCTTTTGCGTTGACGACACTGGTCATCGGACGATCCTTCCTCGGAATGCCGGCCTGTTGGAGCCGCTCGATAGGAGTTCAAGCGACCGCTTGCGGACCAACGTTGTAGTGCAAATCATCGTTCCAACGAATCACCATATAGTACAGGGAAAAAGGTATTTTCCTCGATTATTTCTTATGAGTGAATAGAATGAGGAATCTCTAATACAATTAAAGCGCGAAGCCGGACCAATTTTACTCAATATTGCTGGAATTCTGCCAAATGTTTAGGCAAATCGCTGTGGCAGGATGCATTTTGATTTGAGGCGCTCGCCTCGTCCTGGCGAGGCAGGCCTAGCGCATGTTCCCGGTATGCCCCTGCGAGTATCGTCCGGGCAGCGGCCACACCGTCAGCCCATGAGGCTCCAGGCCGACGGGGATCCTGGTGACGGCGCCGGACGTGGTGTCGAACATGTAGACTTCGCTGTCGAAGCGGCCGGACAGCCAGAGCTGCTTCCCATCGGCGCTGATGTTGCCCATATCCGGGCTGCCGCCGCCCGGGACGGGCCACTGGGCGATGACCGAGCGGGTGGCGAAGTCGATCACCGTGACGCTGCCTGGCCCCTTGGCGCGACCCTGCTCCATCTTGTGCGAGCCGCGGTTCGAGACATAGAGCCGCCTGCCGTCGCGGCTGACGACGAAGCCATGCGCGCCGATGCCGGTGGGGACGAAGCCGATTTCGGCAAAACTGTCGCCGTCGATCAGGAAGACGCCGTCATTCATCATGTCGGCGACGTAAAAGACCTTGCCGTCGGGCGAGAGCCTTATGTCCTGCGGCATGCCCATCTTCGAGAGGTCGAGATGGCCAAGCACCTTCTGGTTCTTCAGGTCGACCTTAAGCAGCCCACCATCGCCGTATTCGCAGGTGAAGATCGCGTAGGAGCCGTCGACGGAGAAATCGGCGTGGTTGATGCCGGCGCAATCGGGCGTCAGGATGACCGACTTCAGCGCCATGGTCGCGGGGTCGCGCAGGTCGAGCTGGCGCAAAGCTTCGTCGACGATGATGGCCGAGCTGCCGTCGGGCATGAAGTACATGTTGTAGGGGTCGTCGACCGGGACCTGCCGGCTGGGCTTGCCGGTCTTCGGGTCGACCTCGGTCAGGCTGCCGTTCTTGCCCGTTCCGTTGTTGGCGACCCACAGCGTCTTGAGGTCCCAGGAGGGGACGACGTGCTGCGGCTTGCTGCCGACGCTGAACCTGTCGACCTCCTTCAGGGTCGTGGTGTCGATCACCGAGACGCTGTTCGACGACCGGTTGGGCACATAGACACGCGGCAGTGCGCCGGCCGTGGCCGGGCTGAGATGGCCGGCGGTCGTATGGCTGTAGACGTTGACGGACGGCGCGCCGCAATCCTCGAGACAAGAGCCGGCAAGGGTCCGGGCCGGCAGCAGGGCAAGCAGGAGAACCGGCGCGAGGCCGGCATGACGCAGGACGGTCCTGATCATCTGGATTGCCTTGCGATGAATGCCGACCGGATTCGGCTGCCGAAAGCCATGCGCTCGCCGTTCCTCTAGCGTCGTTTCAGCAGGCTGCGCATGCGGTTGCGCAGGATCCGGGCCATGTTGCGGGTCTCGCGGTAGAGATGCAGCTGCGAGGCCGCCTGGCGGGCGAGGCGGTCGGCGTCGGGCGACAGCCCAAGCACCAGCGTGCCCATCGGTTTGCGCTCCGTCCACAGCCGGCTCATCACCGGATGGTCGGGCACGGCGCAGGAATCGGTCACCACGATATTGGGGTCTTCGAGGTTCTGCCTGGTGACCTCGATCATCAGCAGCGTGCCCGGCGAGTAGGCCGACAGCGTCTCGTCATAGGCGGTCTTCCAGGTGTACGCGACGCCGGCCTCGACGAAGACGATCAGGCAAGCGATGGTGCGGCCGTCGAGCGTCAGCGAGTGGATGCGGCAGAGGTCGTGCTCAGCCAGCCGGTGCACGGCCTCGCGGGCGAAGGCGGCGCGGTAGCGGTCGATCGCCATGGCGGTGCGCTCGCGGCCCTTCCAGCCGGCCGCCTCAAGCGTCAGGAAGCTTTCGATAGCGTGGCGGATATCTTCCGGTCCGCGCGCCACGATGTGCTCGAGCTGGCCAAGATCGGCCAGGCGGCGCTTCAGGCGACGGAATTCGCGGTAGTGGTGCGAGCGCAGCGACGCCTTGAGGTAGTCCTCGCCGTCGGCCTCGCTTTCGAGCATCGGGCGATCCATCTTGCCGGTGGTGACCATCGTCAGGCCGCGCGTTTCGGCAAAGGCGGTCAAAAGGCTCGCCACCGGTCCGTCCAGCCTGATGTCGGGCAGCACGAAGACCCTCGGCATCTTGAGGTGCGGCCTGGACAGCATCGAGAAGAAATCCTCGATGACGCCGACCGGATCGTCGCGGTCGACCAGCGGCGTGCCGAGCGGGCCGAACGGGCTCGACCAAGTGCGCATGACGGGAACGCCAAGCGGGATGGCCGGTCGCTCGACCGAGAACGGCACCAGCAGGCGCAGCCGGTTGCGGTATTCGTCGCCGTCGCGGATCACGGCGAGCTTGACCTCGCGGTCCTCCAGCCTCGGCATGGCCGGCGCGAGGAAACGCGGATTGAAGAAGACGTTGGGCTCGACGGTGCGGGCGCAGAGATAGTCGAGTTCCTCGACCAGGTCGAAGCCGGCGGCGGCCGGATAGATGGCGAGCTTGCGCTCGGGCCTGTTGTTGGCGAGGATCTCGATATGGGCGGGGTCGGCGTCGCGCGCCAGGCCGGCCAGACCCTGCACCATGGCAC
>NZ_RZOT01000592.1:0-3544 GCF_003999085.1 Mesorhizobium sp. M4A.F.Ca.ET.090.04.2.1 | reverse complement strand
CTTGCCGGCGGGTGCAGGATCTTCTGCACGCCATGGATGACCAGCGGCCGCGACGGATCCTCCAGCAATTCGATGACGCCCTTCATGCGCAGCAGCTTCTCGCCATACGTCGAGCGCAGCAGATCGAGGAACATCTCGATCGCCGAGAACGGCACCGGACCGTCATGGACCAGCGAATGCGAGCGCACACGCGAATCGTGGCGATGCTGGTGATCGTGATGATGATCGTCGCCATGATGGTGGTGGTGGCCATCATGATCATGGTGATGATGACCAGCCTCTTCGCCCAGCCAGCGCTGCACATCGGCCGATTTGGTTTCGGGGTTGTAGAGCCCGCAGTCGAACAGCGCCGCGGCGCCGGTTTCGCTGTCATCGGCATCGAGCAGAACGGCGCCGGGATTGAGCTGACGCAGGCGCGCTCGCAACGCCGCGACATCGCCGGCATCGGTGGCGAGGTCGGTCTTGGTGAGCACGATGCGGTCGGCGACCGCCACCTGCTTCACCGCCTCGACATGAGCGTCGAGGGTTGCATTGCCGTTGACCGCATCGACCAGAGTGATCACGCCGTCGAGCCGGAAAGCCTGCACCAGCGCCGGATGCGCCATGATCGACTGCAGCACCGGCGCCGGATCGGCAAGCCCGGTGGTTTCGACCACGACACGCGCCAGCCTGGCGATGCGGCCGGTCTGCAGCCGGTCGACGAGGTCGGCCAGCGTATCGACCAGTTCGCCGCGCACCGTGCAGCACAGGCAGCCGTCGGAAAGCTGGATGATGCCGTCTGAGGCCTGCTCGACCAGCAGATGGTCGATCGCCACCTCGCCGAACTCGTTGATGATGACCGCCGTGTCGGTAAGTTGCGGGTCCTTCAGCAGCCGGTTGAGCAGCGTCGTCTTGCCGGCGCCGAGGAAGCCGGTGAGCACCGAGACCGGGATGGGAAAGCTGCCGCCCATCGGGCTAGTTCGCGACCTTGACCGGCTGGTCGCCCTGCGCGGCGGCCGCGGCCGTCCCGGTTGCGGCCGGTTCGGCGCCCGTCGGCGCCGGAATGTCGGGCCGCCAGCTCGGCAGCGGCACGTCAGCATATTCCTTGCCGGCCTGATCGAGCATCGCCTTCGGCGTCGGCCCGTCGGCGCCGCCGAGCCCGACGGCGACCAGGGTTGGGTGGTCGAGCTTGACCTGATAAGGCGACTTCGGCGCATCCTTGGCCGGAGCGGGCGCTGCTTCCGACTGCTCCGCCTTGGTCTTCTTCTTGCAGATCTCGTCATGCAAATCGTTGGCCGAGATCGTGTCGCCATAGGACGGCAGCGCGGCGAGTGTCGTCGACCCTGTGGTCGGCGTGTCAAAGCCCTGGTCGAGCAGCTTCGCCGCCGTCTCGGCACGGCTGACCGCCGATTTCTCGCCAAGCACCACGGCGACCAGTGTGCGACCGTTGCGCGTCGCCGAGCCGATCATGTTGAAGCCCGAGGAACAGACAAAACCGGTCTTCATGCCATCGGCGCCCGGATAGCGGCCGATCAACAGATTGTAGTTGGGGAGCGCCTTCTTGCCGACGGCGAGCCCCTCGATCGAGAACCAGGGCGCGTATTGCGGGAACTCGCCGCGGATCGCCATCACCAGCAGCGCGAGATCGCGCGCGGTGGTGTACTGGTCCGGCGAATAGAGCCCGTTCGGATTGACGAAATGTGTTCCGGTCATGCCGAGACGCGCCGCTTCCGCGTTCATCCGGTCGGCGAAGGCCGCCTGCGTGCCACCGATATTTTCGCCAACGGCCATGGCGATGTCGTTGGCCGACTTGACCAGCATCATCTTCAGCGCATTGTCGAGCCGCATCACCGAGCCCGGCTTGAAGCCCATCTTGCTGGGCGGCTCGCCGGCAGAATGCTTCGTCACCTTGATCGGCGAATCGAGCGTGACCTCACCGGCGGCGATGGCCCGGAACGTCACATAGGCCGTCATCAGCTTGGTCAGCGACGCCGGGTACCAGCGCTTGAAAGCGTCCTGGTGCTCAAGGATCTTGCCACTCTTCAGGTCGAACAGGATCAAAGGATTGGCGCGCGCGACGCCCGCCAGCATCGGCAAGGCCAGCGCGCCGGCCAGCAATAGTTTGAGGAAATGCCCGTGCCGCATCATGGAATCCGAAATCGCCTCTTGCCGTAGTCGCCCCTGGCTCCGTAAGATTTCGTTACGCGATCGCCAGCATGGTGCGGCCCGGCCCTCGATTTCCCGGGCTGCATTGTTGCGGTGCTATTTACCCTATGTGACGTCAACATGGCAAAGCGCCTGGCAATCACAACTATAATGCAGCAGGCTGCAACTGGCTGCTCCAACGATGAAATGGGACCATCATGCCGATTTTGAACCGCGCCGCCGAGATGCAAGACGAGGTCGCCGGTTGGCGCCGCCACCTGCACCAGACGCCGGAGCTGAACTTCGATGTCTTCAAGACGGCGGCCTTCGTCACCGGGAAGCTTAAGGAATTCGGTTGCGACGAGGTGGTGACGGGCCTGGGCAAGACCGGCGTCGTCGGCATCATCCGCGGCCGCAACGGCGATGGCACGACGATTGGGCTGCGCGCCGACATGGACGCGTTGCCTATCAACGAAATCACCGGCAAGCCCTACGCCTCGACTGTTCCCGGCAAGATGCATGCCTGCGGCCATGACGGCCACACGGCGATGCTTTTGGGTGCCGCCAAATATCTCTCCGAAACCCGCAATTTCACCGGCTCGGTCGCGGTCATCTTCCAGCCGGCCGAGGAGGGCGGCGGCGGCGGCAACGAGATGGTCAAGGACGGCATGATGGAACGCTTCGGCATCTCCAAGGTGTTCGGCATGCACAACATGCCGGGCCTGCCGGTCGGCCAGTTCGCCATCAGGCCGGGCCCGATCATGGCGGCGACCGCCGAATTCACCATCACCGTCAAGGGCCGGGGCGGCCATGCGGCCATGCCGCACGGCACCATCGATCCGATCGTCATCACCAGCCAGCTTGTCGGAGCGATGCAGACGATCGCCTCGCGCAGCACCGACCCGGTCGAGTCGGTGGTGGTGTCGGTGACGAAATTCCACGCCGGCGACGCCTACAACGTCATCCCCGAGAGCGCCGAGATCGCCGGCACGGTGCGCTCGCTGAAGAAGGAAGTGGCCAAGAAGGCCGAGGAGCGCATTCGCGCCCTTTGCGACGGCCTGGCCGCCGCCTTTGGCGCCACCATCACCTTCGACTACGAGCCCAACTATCCGGTCACCTTCAACCATGCGGAAGAGACGGTCTTTGCAGCCGACGTCGCCGCCGATATCGCTGGCAATTCACAGGTGCACCGCTCCATCCAGCCGGTGATGGGCGGCGAGGATTTCTCCTACATGCTGGAAGCGCGGCCGGGCGCCTTCATCTTCATCGGCAACGGCGACACGGCCGGCCTGCACCACCCGGCCTACGATTTCAACGACGAGGTCATTCCGCATGGCATGAGCTATTGGGTGAAGCTCGCGGAGACCGCTCTGGCCGCCTGAGGCCGGTTCCCGGCAAGGACGGGGATCCTCCGTGGATC
>NZ_RZOT01000591.1:0-3546 GCF_003999085.1 Mesorhizobium sp. M4A.F.Ca.ET.090.04.2.1 | reverse complement strand
GATCAGGGCGGCGCTGCTGGTCGTGCTGCTGGTCGCCTCGGGTCACTTTGCCGGCTTCACCTATGTGCGCCCGTATCTCGAGGTGGTTCCGGTGCTGCCGATCGAGACGATCTCGCTGGTGCTGCTCGGCTACGGCATCGGCGGCTTCTTCGGCAACTTCGCCGGCGGCTTCATGGCCGAGCGCAACCTGAAGGCCGCGGTCGCCCTGGCGCCGCTGCTGATTGCCGTGTCGGCGCTGGTGCTGCTCACCCTTGGCGCCTCGCCGGTGACGGCGGCGATCGCCGTCGCCGCCTGGGGCTTCGCCTTCGGCGCGGTGCCGGTCGGGCTGCAGACCTGGCTGGTGCGCGCGGCGCCGGACGAGGCCGAAAGCGCCGGCGGGCTGATGGTCGCCACGTTCCAGGTGGCGATCGCGCTCGGCGCCGTCTTCGGCGGCCTGCTGGTCGACCATGCCGGCGTCGCCAGCGCCTTCGCCTATTGCGGCATCGCAACGCTGCTGGCGGCCCTGGTGGCGGTGCTGATGGGGCCGAAGCGCGCGGGCTAGCCAGCCCCCGCGCGATCATCCTACATCGGCCCGGCAGCCGCCCGGGCCGATGTCGCCGTGATCGCCGCCACGAAGCGCTCCAGGCTGTGCTCGACATAGGCGGTCAGGTCCATTTCGGGATCGAAGCTCCACCACAGCAGCGAGCCCTGCCAGTGCGACGCCATCAGCAGGCCGATGTCCTGAGGCATGCCGGGTATACCGGCGAAACAGTCGGCGAGCACCTTGCTTAGCGCCGCTTTCCAGGCGGCGCCACGTGCCCGCAGCACGGGATCGCGCAGGTCCTCGCGCAGCACCAGCAAACCTTCGGCATAGGATTCGATGTCGCCATAGCCGCTGGATAGACCACCCAACAACCGGATGGCCCCGGCCGGGGTCCTCGGCGTCGAGGCGGACAGCGCTTCGGTTTTCCGGTCGAGCCCATCCCAGGCATAAAGCAGCGTGCGTTGCTTCAGCTGCGCCTTGCTCCCGAAGCGCTGCACCAGCGTCGACCCCGATAGGCCGCATGCCCGCGCCAGCCGCTCGAAGGTCAGCGCCTCCGGGCCTTCGGCGTGCATCAGCCGGTAGGCGACCTCCAGCACCTGCTCGTCGGGTTGCGTTTTCGGCCGGGTCATCTTGACATCCATTTATAAACGAATGATCATTTATAAATTAGGAGCGCAGCAGGCGCCAGCCCTCGTTGTGGTGTTTTGGTTCGGGAGGTTTCGATGATGCTTGAAGGGAAGGTCGCCCTTGTCGCCGGCGCAACGCGCGGTGCCGGCCGTGGCATCGCGGTCGAGCTCGGCGCCGCCGGCGCCACCGTCTATGTCACCGGGCGCACGACGCGGACGCAACAGTCGGACTATGGCCGTCCGGAGACGATCGAGGAAACGGCTGAGCTGGTCACGGCGCAAGGCGGCAAGGGCATTGCCGTCCAGGTCGATCATCTGATTGCTGACGATGTGCGCGAACTGGTCGAGCGTATCCGTGCCGAGCAGGGCCGTCTCGATGTCCTGGTCAACGATCTGTGGGGCGGCGAGAAGCTGTTCGAGTGGAACAAGCCGGTCTGGGACCACGATCTCGAGAACGGCTTGCGCCTGCTGCGCCTGGCCATCGACACGCATCTGATCACCGCGCACCACGCGCTGCCGCTGATGATCGAGCGGCCGGGCGGGCTGCATGTCGAAGTCACCGACGGCACGGCCGAATACAATGCAGACCACTACCGGCTGTCGCCATTCTACGACCTCGCCAAGGTGGCGGCGACGCGCATGGCATGGGCGCACGCCAAGGACCTCGCGCCACATGGCGCCACGTCGGTCTCGCTGACGCCCGGCTGGCTGCGTTCCGAAATGATGCTGGAGGCCTTCGGCGTCAGCGAGGCGAACTGGCGCGACGCGACCGCCAAGGTACCGCATTTCGTCATTTCGGAGACGCCGCGCTTCGTCGGCCGCGCCGTCGTGGCGCTGGCCGCGGATCCGGAGCGGTCGCGCTGGAACGGGCAGTCGCTGTCCAGCGGCGGGCTGGCGCAAGTCTATGGCTTCACCGATCTCGATGGTTCGCGCCCGGATGCCTGGCGCTATGTCCCGGAGGTCCAGGATGCCGGCAAGCCGGCCGATGCGACCGGGTATCGCTAGAATTGCGCTAGGCCGAGCGACCGTCGAAGTCGAAGATCTGGACGGAGGCAAGGTCGATCCCGTCGAGGCAATTGATGTTGACATAGGCGCTGCGTTCGCTGCCGTCGCCGACGTCCTCGGCGAAGGGATGGATGCCGCAAAAGCGGCAGAAGCGATGGGCGATGGCGCCCTTGCCAAAGGTGTAACGGCCGAGGTCGTCGCCCCAGGCGAGCAGCCGCAGGTTCCGATGCGGCACCGCCCAGAGCAATGCCGCCTTGCGGGCGCAGATCGAGCAGTTGCAGCGCACGGCCCCGCCGAGCTCGCCTTCGACCTCGAACGCCACCTTGCCGCAGTGGCAGCCGCCTTTGTAGAGCATCGTTCCTTCTCCCCTTCGGCCCGGCAGTGCAAATATGCCTGATCCAACTCATTGTTGGAGCATGATCTTTCCGAAAACCGGTTCCCACTTCTCGGGATCATGCTCTAAAGACGCTGCAGCCTTGCGGAGTCCGACACCGAAAATGCAATCAGTCCGCGATCATCTCGAAATTCTGCTGTCGCGTCTCGCGACCCGCGCGAGCGACGAGTGCGTGTTCGTGCGACTGTACCCGGAGGCAGCGCGAGCAGCCGCCGACGCCAGCGATGCGCGGCGGAAGGCCGGCGTGACGCTCGGACCGCTCGACGGCACGATCGTCTCGATCAAGGACCTGTTCGACGTCGCCGGCGAGGCGACCACGGCCGGATCGCTGATGCTCAAGACCGCCGCGCCCGCCTTGCGCGACGCCGCCGTCGTCAGCCGGCTGCGCCAGGCGGGCGCGGTCATCCTCGGCAAGACCAACATGACCGAGTTCGCCTTCACCGCGATCGGTACCAACCAGCATTACGGCACGCCCGGCAATGCCACCGACGCCAGCCTGATACCGGGCGGTTCGTCCTCGGGCGCCGGCGTCTCGGTCGGCGAAGGTACCTGTGACATCGCCATCGGCTCCGACACCGGCGGTTCGGTGCGCATACCGGCATCGCTGAACGGCGTCATCGGTTTCAAGCCAACGGCGCGTCGGGTGCCGCTGACGGGTGCCTATCCGTTGTCCGCGACGCTGGATTCGATCGGACCGCTGGCGCTGAGCGTCGCCGCCTGTGCCGTCGCCGATGCGGTGATGGCGGCTGAGGAGGTGCCCCCGCTGCATCTGCCGTTGCCACTTGCCGGACTTCGTGTCGGTATCCCGCGCGGCGTTCCTTTCGAGGACACCGAAAGCGAGGTGGCGACCGCGTTCGAAAGATGCCTGGGCCAGGTCGAGCGGGCCGGCGCGCGGGTTGCGGACCTGTCGATCGACGACCTGCTCGCCGAGATGCGGGCGGCGACCAGGCGCGCGACGATCGCGTCAATGGAAGGCGCCGAGGCCCATGCCGACTGGC
>NZ_RZOT01000590.1:0-3552 GCF_003999085.1 Mesorhizobium sp. M4A.F.Ca.ET.090.04.2.1 | reverse complement strand
GCGCGAAGCGATCGGCGAGATCCTGCGCTTCATCCAGTTCCTGGCCGACGATGACACCATCATCATCGACCGCGAGGTGGCGGCCTCCGAACGTGCCACCGGCTACCGCAATTTCGCTTTAGCTAACTACATGAAATCCTTTGGCAATCTCCACCATGCGCCGGAACTGGCGCTGGGTGTCTATTTCCACCATTGCGCCGTTGCCATGAGCTGCCGGCAATTGGCAATGGCCGGCCGCTTCCTTGCCAATGGCGGCAAGAACCCGGCGACCGGGCATTCGGTGGTGTCGGCCGAGCGGGCGCGCCGCATCGGTGCGATGATGCTGACCTGCGGCCACTATGACGGATCCGGCGATTTCGCCTTCCGCGTCGGCATCCCCGGCAAAAGCGGCGTCGGCGGTGGCATATTGGGGATCGTGCCGGGGACGGCTTCGCTCGCGGTCTGGTCGCCTGGCCTCAATGCCAACGGCAATTCCAAGCTGGGCTCGATCGCGCTGGAGAGGCTGGCGAAGATGATGAACTGGTCGATCTTCGCGCCTTAGGGCTGCCGACATTCAGGTTGTGCCGGCCTGACTTCAAGGCTTGGACCACGGCGGCATAACCACAAAAAAATCCCGCGCCGTTTTTGACGACGCGGGATTTCTTTTGGTCAAGAAACTACTCCAAACCTTTGAAAGGCTTAAAAGAAGCCTTTCCGCTGCCACCAGCCGGCGCGCTTCGGCTTGTCCTCGGTTTTTGTCTCATCGGCAACGCTCGACGAGACCACTGGCACGGCCGGAGCATTTGTCGACGCGGGCTTGCGCCTGGTCGGGCGGGCTGGCTCGTCCTCGGAGGGAGCAGCAGGCGCCGCCTCGACCGGAGCCGGGGGGGGTTCAATCGTTGCCTCGGGCACGGCCTCGGCTACCGTCTCCGCAACAACGGCCTCCGCGGCCTCCGCGGTCTTCTTCGACCTCGAGGCGCGCTTGGGCTTCTTCGGCTTTTCGGCACTCGGCGCGTCGTCATTGGCGGGAGCAGGAACGGCCGGCTCCTCGACGGGCGCGGCGGTCACGGTCTCGGCCACCACGGTTTCGTCTTCCGACGCGACGTTTTCGACGCCGTCGACCTCTTCGCCGGCGGCCGCATCGGCAGCGTCTTCACCCTCCTCGCGGCGATTGCGCTTGCCGCCGCGCTTGCCGCGCCGGCGCTTCTTGCCGTGGCTGTCTTCCGCTGCTTCGGCCGTTTCGCCAATGCCGACCGTAGCTTCATCGCCCGCTTCGGCTGCCTCGTTGCTCGCGGCGGCGGAAACGCTATCCGCCGGCGCCGGCGTTGAGACTACTCCAGCGCCATGCTCGCGCTCGCCGTGCTCGCGATCGCGATCCTTGCCGCCGCGCCGCCGGCGGCGCTTGCGGCGCTTGCGGTCACGGCCTTCGCCGTCCTCACCGGACCTCTGCTGCTGCGGCTGCTGCTGGGACTGGCGCGGCTGTTCCGCCTGGGCGGGCGCCTCCTCCTCGTCCTCGATGACGATCTCGTCCTCGGGCTCCTCCGGCTCGACATAGGCCGGCAGACTGCGCACTTCGACGAAGCCCTCGGGCTTTTCGGCGATCGCGCCACGGAAGATCGCATAGTGCTGCGCGCCGACCGTGTCGTCGGCCTCGATCGTGATGGTCAGGCCGAAGCGGCTTTCGAGTTCGACCAGCGTGCCGCGCTTGTGGTTGAGCACATAAAGCGCGGTCGCTGCCGGCGTGCGGACCGTGATGTGGCTGCGCGAATCCTTGAGCAGGAATTCCTCTATCGCCCTGACCACCATCAGCGCTACCGAGGAGTCGGAACGCACATGGCCGGTACCGCCGCAATGCGGGCAGGGCTTCATGGTAGATTCCAGCACGCTGGCGCGGATGCGCTGGCGCGACATCTCCATCAGGCCGAAATGCGAGATGCGGCCAACCTGGATGCGGGCGCGGTCGTTCTTGAGGTGATCCTTCAGCCGCTTCTCGACGGAGCGGTTGTTGCGGTTCTCCTCCATGTCGATGAAGTCGATGACGATCAGGCCGGCAAGGTCGCGCAGCCTGAGTTGCCTGGCGACTTCCTCGGCGGCTTCCAGATTGGTGTGGAGCGCCGTGTCCTCGATCGAGTGCTCCTTTGTGGAGCGACCCGAATTGACGTCGATAGAGACCAGCGCCTCGGTCTGGTTGATGATGATGTAGCCGCCGCTCTTCAGCGTCACCTGCGGCTGCAGCATGCGGTCGAGCTGCGCCTCGATGCCGTTGCGCACGAAGATCGGGGTGGTGTCGCGATAGGGCTGAACCACCTTGGCGTGGCTCGGCATCAGCATGCGCATGAAGTCCTTGGCCTCGCGATAGCCGTCCTCGCCGGAGACCAGGATCTCGTCGATATCCTTGTTATAGAGGTCGCGCACCGAGCGCTTGATCAGGCTGCCTTCCTCGTAGACCAGGGCAGGGGCCGTGGACTGCAGAGTGAGGTTGCGGACATTCTCCCAAAGCCGCATCAGATATTCATAATCGCGCTTGATCTCGGCCTTGGTGCGGCTCTCGCCGGCCGTGCGCAGGATGACGCCCATGCCCTGCGGCACTTCGAGGTCGGCGACGACTTCCTTCAGCCGCTTGCGGTCCTGGGCGTTGGTGATCTTGCGCGAAATGCCGCCGCCGCGCGCGGTGTTCGGCATCAGCACCGAATAGCGGCCGGCGAGCGACAGATAGGTGGTGAGTGCGGCGCCCTTGTTGCCGCGCTCTTCCTTGACCACCTGGACCAGCAGGATCTGACGGCGCTTGATGACTTCCTGGATCTTGTACTGGCGGCGCACCGGCTTGCGGCGGTTGCGCACCTCTTCAAGCGCATCCTCGGCGCCGACCGATTCGATTTCGTGGTCGTCCGGATGCGAGGACTGCACCTCTTCCAGCATGCCGCGATCGTCGCTGGAGGGGGCTTCGCCGTTCTGTTCGGCTTGCGGGGCCGGTTCGGAAATCACGTCGGCTTCGACGCTAGCGGCGATCGAGGTAGGGCCACCCTCGGATGTTTCGCCACCGTCGTCCGCGGTGGCATTGTCGCCATGCTCCGCGCCGCCGTGATCCTTGCCGCCATCCTGCGAGCCGGCGTCGGCATCATTGGACTGAATCTCGATGGTCTCGGCGATCGTCTCGACGACCTCTTCGCCGCTTTCACCGGCAGCCTCGCCGCTTGCGACCTCTGCGGCGCTGTCGCCGGGCTCCTCGGAACCGGCGGCGCTGGCCTCGCGCTTGTGTTCGCCACGGTCGCGGTTCTTGCCGCCGCGCCGGCGACCGCGCCGGCCGCGATCGCGGGCCTGGTGCTCCTCGCCGTCGCCGTCCTCATCGTCTTCGTCCTCGGCCTCCTGCGCTTCCGCGCGCAACAGTGCCTGACGGTCGGCGACCGGGATCTGATAGTAGTCGGGGTGGATTTCACTGAAGGCGAGGAAACCGTGACGGTTGCCGCCATACTCGACAAAAGCTGCCTGAAGGGACGGTTCGACGCGCGTTACGCGGGCGAGGTAGATGTTTCCTTTGAGCTGCTTCTTGTCCTGGGATTCAAAGTCGAATTC
>NZ_RZOT01000058.1:0-16629 GCF_003999085.1 Mesorhizobium sp. M4A.F.Ca.ET.090.04.2.1 | reverse complement strand
GTGGTAGTAAGGACGCTTCTTCGAGCCCGCGCGGGCCAGTCTGATCTTCAGTGCCATTGTTTTCTCCTAAAAAGCTCTGATTTTCGTTTGATGGTCTGGGTTGGGTCTCAACCGGTTTTCGTCACGCCGTTGGCAGCGGCGATCTGTTCGTGGTGACGGATCACTTCGCGGACGACGAAGTTAAGGAATTTCTCCGCGAAATCGGGATCGAGATGCGCATCCTTCGCCAGTTGGCGAAGGCGGGCGATCTGCTGCTGCTCGCGCGCCGGATCGGCCGGCGGCAGGCCATGCTCCGCCTTCAGCACGCCCACTGCCTTGGTGCAGCGGAAGCGCTCGGCGAGCATATGGATGAGGGCGGCGTCGATGTTGTCGATCGAAGCGCGGTAGCCGGCCAGGGTGGCGCGTGCGTCGGCCATGTCCTTGTCCTCGTTCATCGCGCCCTCACTTCTTCTTGCCAAGGCCGGGCAGGCCGCCGCCACCTAGGCCCGGAAGGCCGGGCAGCTTCATGCCGCCGGGCAGGCCAGGTAGACCACCCCCGGCAAGACCGCCGGGCAACCCGCCAGGCAAGCCCTTGCCGAGGCCGGCCGCCTGCGCCTGCTTCTGCAAGACTTCGAGCTGCTTGGGATCCATCTTGGACAGGTCCGGCATGCCACCGCCCATGCCGCCGGGCATCATGCCGCCGAGACCCATCTTGGAAGCGAGGCCGCCCATCATGCCGCGCATGAGGCCGCCGCCTTTGCCCTTGCCGCCCATCGCCTTCATCATATCGGCCATGCCGCGATGCATCTTCAGCAGCTTGTTGATCTCGGCGGCGTCGGTGCCGGAGCCGGCGGCGATGCGCTTCTTGCGCGAATGCTTGAGGATATCCGGATTGGCACGCTCGGCCTTGGTCATCGAGGAGATGATGGCGAGCTGGCGGGCGAACATCCTGTCGTCGAGGCCGGCCGCGGCCATCTGATCCTTCATCTTGCCCATGCCCGGCATCATGCCCATGATGCCGCCCATGCCGCCCATTTCGACATCTGCTGAAGCTGCCCGGCGAGGTCGTTGAGGTCGAACTTGCCCGACTGCATCTTCCTGGCCATCGCCGCCGCCTGCTCGGCGTCGATGTTCTCGGCCGCCTTCTCGACCAGCGAGACGATGTCGCCCATGCCGAGGATGCGGTCGGCGATGCGCTTGGGGTGGAATTCCTCCAGCCCGTCCATCTTTTCGCCGGTGCCGATCAGCTTGATCGGCTTGCCGGTCACGGCGCGCATGGAGAGCGCGGCGCCGCCCCGGCCGTCGCCGTCCATGCGGGTCAGCACCAGGCCGGTGATGCCGACGCGCTCGTCGAAGCTCTTCGCCAGGTTGACGGCGTCCTGGCCGGTCAGTGAGTCGGCGACCAGCAGTATCTCGTGCGGCGACGACACCTTCTTGATGTCGGCCATCTCGACCATCAGCGGCTCGTCGATATGGGTGCGGCCGGCGGTGTCGAGGATGACGACGTCGTGGCCGCCGAGCTTGGCCGCCTGCACGGCGCGCCTGGCGATGTCGACCGGGCTCTGGCCGGCGATGATCGGCAGCGTCGCGACCTTGGTCTGCTCGCCGAGCTGGCGCAGCTGCTCCTGCGCGGCGGGACGCCGCGTGTCGAGCGAGGCCATCAGGACCTTCTTGTTCTGGCGCTCGGTCAAGCGCTTGGCGATCTTGGCGGAGGTCGTCGTCTTGCCGGAGCCCTGCAGGCCGACCATCATGACGACGACCGGCGCCGGCGCATTGAGGTCGACCGCGACGCCCTCGGCGCCCAGCATCTCGACCAGTTCGTCGTGGACGATCTTGACGACCATCTGGCCGGGCTTGATCGACTTCAGCACGGCGGCGCCGACCGCCTTCTCGCGCACCTTGTCGGTGAAGGAGCGAACCACTTCCAGCGCCACGTCGGCCTCGAGCAGCGCGCGGCGCACCTCGCGCAGCGCCGCGGAGACATCCGCCTCCGACAACGCGCCGCGGCCGGTCAGGCCGTTCAGGATGGAGCCAAGGCGCTCCTGAAGGGATTCAAACATTCTGGTTCCTTTTCTCGGGGCATCCGGATGATGTCCGAGAGGTAATGCGTTCGCGCCCGATGTCCAACAAGCAAAGTCCAAAGCCAAAAAGCACCCGGGGGCGCCTTGCGCTGCCGGGTGTTGGCCTCCAGGATCGGTTTACAGCACTTGGCCTCTAGAGGCTTCGGCGTCCTGGTCGGCTTGCTCGGAGGGATACTCGTCGCGGAATTAGGGGCGTGTAGACAGGAAAACGCCCCGGGAGTCAAGATACGGGCCGAAATCGGCCGGCGCGACGGCTCAGGGGAGCGTTTCGCCGTCGAGGATGCGGGCATAGAGTTCGAGATAGGCCTGCGCCGTCCGGGTGATCGGAAAGCGGTCGGCCGCGGAGTCCCGGCAGCGCCCGGGTGAAAGATCGGCGATCGCGGAAAGCGCCGCGGCAAACTCGGCATCGGTGTCGAAAAAACGTCCGGTGTCCGCGTCGACGATCTCCGGCAGGGCGCCGCGCGGCGTCGTCAGCACCGGCGTGCCGCACAGCATCGCCTCGACCGGGGCCATGCCGAACGGCTCTTCCCAGGCGATCGGATTGAGGAATGCCCTGGCCTCGCCGAGCAGCCGCAGTTTTTCGGCGCCGCCGACGACGCCGTGGAAACGATAGCGGCGGCCAAGGCTCTTGAAGAAGACCCCCTGGCGCCGCACCTGGCTGCGCGTGAGCAGGCGCCAGCGCGGGCCGCCGGCGATGTCGAGCGCAAAATTGAATGTCTTGGCCAGGTCGACGGCGCGGTTGAGGTTCTTGCCGGCGCGGGCGACGCCGGCGAGGAACAGCAGGCGGTCATTCCTTGTCGCCGAGAGCCGGTAGTCGTCGACCGGAAAACCGTTGTAGACAAAGGTCTGGCGGCCATGGTTGCGGGCGTGGCTGGCGCTGACGAAGTTCCAGTTCGGTTGCGGCCGCGATTGTCCCGGAAGATAGCCGTGCTCGGTATTGAGAGCTGGAAACGGCACATCGAGGAACCAGCTGTTGAAGTGGACGATGTCGGTGTCCGTGGGAATAGCGGCCCGGCATTCCGCCTTCGAAGCCGCCTGCCGCACCTCGCAATGCGGATGGCTGGAGCCGGCGGCGGCGACAAGGACCACGCTGTGCCCGAGGCGGGCGAGTTCCGTCGCCAGCCAGTCGACCTGCCGCTCGGTGCCGCCATAACCAGCGCAGGGGATCGCCCCATCCACCACCAGTGTTATGCGCATCAGACCGGCCCACCGCCGCGCCATGTCGCCGCCCCGACTTTCAGCGGTGAGCGCGGATGCAGCAGAAGCAGCGCCGTCAGCAGGCTGCTGACGATACCGATCGCGGCGATTAGGACAGCGTCGAAACCGGTCCAGCCGGGGCCTTCTAGCGGCCTGGCGTTGAACAGGGCGAAGGAATTGTAGCTCTGCTGGTGCGAGATCAGCAGGAAGCCGGTCAGATTGTTGCCGAGATGGGCGCCAAGGGCCACTCCCAGATTGCCGGTCGCATAGACAAGGAGCGTCAGCACGAGCGCGAAGCTGGCGATCGAGACCAGCACGCAGGCATTGATGGCGAGCGTCGAGCTCGCACTCCAGTGCAGCGCGCTGAACAGCATCAGCGGAAGCCCTGCCCAGATCAGCGGACTGCTGAACCGGCTGGCCAGCCCCCGCAGCAGATAGCCGCGGAACAGCGCCTCCTCGGACGAGGTCTGCAGCAAAGCGAGCAGCACGATGGGGATCAGGAACAGCAGCCATGTCGACAGGCTGATCGCGCCGCGCGCGATCTCGGGCTGCAGCCAGTAGAGCAGAATCTCCGAAAGAAGCGAGGTGATCAGCACCGCGATCAGCCCCTTGAGGAAGTCCAGCCATGAAACGCGGTGGCTTTCGCCGACCAGCGCCGCAAGCGGCTCGCGGTGCACGAAGCGCATGGCGACCCACAGGCCGATCCAGATGCCGGCGAAGGAGAGCAGCGCGGTGAGGATACCCTGCGGCGAGGCGAGGAAATCCTGGACCGGGCCGCCGGCCGGCCGGCCGGCTCCCGTCGAGGCCCGCCAGACGATGAAGGCATAGGTGCCGCCGAGCAGCACCACCAGGGTCGCCGCCATCCAGAACAGCACGACGATCGCGGTTCCAAGCAAGAGGCGGAGCGGGGTTGTCCTGGCGTTCGGCGAGCGCCGGTAGCGCTCGAAGGCGGTTCTGTCGATGATCACGCGGTTCCCCTTGCCGAACGCGACTGGCGAGCATCCGGGTCGCCTGATCTATGGGATCGGCGCTTTGCGCGCAATCATCCTCGCCACGGCTTGCGCTCGTGGTTGCGCATTTGTGCAGAGGCGGCCGCACCGTTCGACGGGCGACCGCCTGTTGGCCGGCACTTGTCAGCGCATCACGTAGACGATACGCCGCGTGCCGGGATCGACCAGCGCCGGCTGGTTGTTCACATAGACATAGCGGTAGTCGTAGTCGGGGATTTCGCGCAACTCGACACTGTCGGGCAAGGTCGCGCCCGTCACCACCTCGCCGTCGAGATAGACCGGATCGAGCCGATGGGTGCTGATATAGGTGCCCACTTCGGCCGGCGGCCTGGCGATCGGTTCGACTGGTTCGACCGGTTCAGCCGAGATGATGGCGCCGGTGTAGTTGTCGGAATAGTCGCTGTCATCCGGCTGCTCGACGACGGCGATGCCCGCATCGGCCGGCCGCCGTGTCAGCACGACCGCGTTGCCGCCGAAATCGGCGGTCACATAGTCCGAATAGATCCAGCCTCGGCCGTTGGTCTCGGCGATGGTGCACCATTTGCTGTTGGCGATACAGCCTTCGAGCGTTGCCGACTGGCCCGCGGCCAGCACGCCGATGACCGGATATTGCGGGCCCGGTCCGGCGCGCACGTTGAGATCGGCAACAGCCGAAACGGCGGTCTCGGCCAGCGCAACACCCGACAAGGCGGCGAGCGCAGCGGCGACCGCGGGAAACAGTATGAGTTTCATGGATTTCACTCCGTTTTCAGGCTCCCTCGCGGACGAAAACGAAGCCAGGCCTTATGCGTTCCGGCTAAAATGCCCGTGCCGGCTCACGAATTATTCCCGTTTCTTTCGGCAATTCGGTCAGCAGGTTGTGGACAAAGGCCAGTTTATGCGCCGTCACGCCCGAGATGACGAAGGGGTAGAGGTCGGGCAAGCCCATGCAGCGGTTGATCGAGTTGGACGCCTCCGACAGCACCAGCCAGCGGTCAAGGATCTTCTCGAAAGGCTCAGGCGCGTTCCTTGGTTCGGCGGGCGCGGTCTGCAGTTCGCCGCCGGTATCACCACGCGGCAGGGCGTTGGCATCCACCGTCTCCAGCCGGCCGAGCGGAAAATTCAGCGCATGCACCATCTCCAGCGTGTCGGTGATGTGAAGATAGTGCGCGAAGGTCTCGGCCCAGTCCTCCCAGGGATGCGAGGTCGCATAGGCCGAGATGTGGCCCTGCTGCCAGTCCGGCGCCGCGCCATTGGCGTAGTAGGCCGTCAGCGCCTGTTCGTAGCCGGCACGCTCGTCGCCGAACAGGGCGCGGAATGCGGCAAGCCTTTGCGGATCGTCGCGGATCAGCCGGTCCCAATAATAATGGCCGAGTTCGTGGCGGAAATGGCCGAGCAGCGTGCGATAGTTCTCGCCCATCGCGACACGCCGTCGCTCGCGTTCGGCCGAATCCGCCTCGGCGACGTTGAGCGTGATCAGGCCATTGTCGTGGCCGGTGAGGATGCGCTCGCCACCAGGACCGCCACCGATCGGATCGGCAAGGAAATCGAAGGCAAGGCCCGCCTCGTCGCCAGGGCTCTGCTTGGGCGCGACCGGCAAGCCGAAGGCGAGCAGCGAATAGATGGCGCGTTTCTTGGCGGCCTCGACGCGGATCCAGCGCCGGCGGTTCCCATCCACGGACAGGTCCGGAATGAGCTGGTTCAACGCGCAGGCGCGGCAAAAGGCCTGGCCCGGCTCCGTCCGCCAGTTGCAGGCGCATTCGTCAGCATTGGTGCAGTGGTAGGCGCCATCAACATCCGACAGCGTGAAACGCGCGTGCTCGGGATCATAGAGCACGAGGCTGGCGCAGTTCAGGCACTGGGCATTCTCGAAATAGAGGCGGTGGCCGCATTGCGGGCAGTCGAACAGCTTCATATGGCACTCAAACCCATCAGCGCCCGCATATAGGGCGCGATCTCGCGCCACCCAAACGCCTGGCCGCGACCAGGCGTTTCAGCGCTATTCGGCCGCAAGCACGGCCGCCACCTGCCGCGCCACGCTCTCGCCCGACAGCCGAGCGCCGCCGCAGGTCTGGATCAGCGGTCCCGCCAGATGCTCGCCGGCGAAGAAGATCTTGTCCGCCACCGGCCGCATCAGGGTGGCGCGCGCCTCCGATCGCCCGGGCCGCGCCGCGGCATAGGCGCCGCGCACGTAACGCTCGCCGCCCCAATTGGTCATCATGGCGCGTCCGACATGCTTGCGGGTGTCGGCACCGAAAATGTCGCACAGCCGGTCAACGACGAAATCGATACCGGCCGCCTCGCCGGCCGCCGACATTTCCCAGGCGAAGTCGCCGCCGACGAAGCCGACCATCAGGTCGAGATCGAAGGGAAAGCAGAGAAAGTAGATGTCGTGCCTGGCCAGCCGCTCGACCAGCAAATCGTCGAAAGGCTGCAGGCCGAGCCGGGTTCCGCTGATCTCGACCGGCAATTTGGTCAGCATGCCCATCGGCAGGTCGAAGAAAGCGGAAAAATGCGCATCGGGAAGGGCCGGCGAGAACGCGATCTCCTCGAAGGCGAGCACGGCGGGCGAGGCGGTGACGATGACCGCCCTGGCGCGGATTGTGCCGCGATCGGTGACGCAAGCGACATCCGGCCCGTTCCAGAAGATCCTGCGCACCGGGGTCGACAATTCGACCGGCACGTCGGCGCCGAAACGCGCGACCAGCGCGCCGAACCCTTCCTTGCTGAAATAGTTGGGGTCGAGATCGGCGGCGGCCTGGAAATCGCGGATCGATATCTCGTCCTCGTCGGCGCCGAAGTCCATCGGACCGGCGAAGGTGGCGGCGGCGCGCGGCGCCTGGCCCCTGGCGAGCAGCGCCGAAAGCCGGTCGTCGTCACCCTCCTCGACCTTGTGGGCGGCGAGCAATTCGAATAGCTTCGCGTCGGCGGCCTTCATCTCGGCCTCTTCCGCCTCGCTCGCCTTGCGCTGGCGGTAGTAGAGATGATCGACATTCATGTCGTGGTGATGCAGGTTCCAGCCGGCGGCTTGCGCCTCGGGAAAATAGGGATTGCGGTCCGCCGCGTGCAGCCAGGCGCAGCCGATGTCGAAGGGCACGCCGAAATGCCGGTCGCTGGTCCAGGCGCGGCCGCCGATTCGGTCCATCGCTTCCAGCAGTTTGAAGGACAAGCCGGCGGCGCTCAGGGTTTTCGCGGCTGAGAGCCCGGCCGAGCCGGCCCCGATGATCACAACATCAACATCGCCCATGTGTATCGCGCCCCCCGCCACAATAAATACTTGATCGTAGGCAAATTCCGCTTCATTGGCCAGCATCGAGCAACCAGTGCAGCCGTGGGGGCGGTGACAATCGGGCGCTTCACTGGCAAATTCGCAACCGGGACGTGATTCAGGCGATCAGGAGAGAACAGCATGGCATTTCTTGCCAAGGGAAAGATTTTTGCGGCCGTGGTGGCGGCGGTGGTTGCGCTGGCGACAGGCGCGCAGGCGGCTGGCAGCTGTGGCAAGAACAGCGCCGGCTTCGAAGCCTGGAAGCAGGACTTTGCCGCCCAGGCCCAGGCCGAAGGGGTCGGAGCGAGGGGGCTGTCCGCCCTGGCTGGCGCGACCTACGCGACGAGGACCATCTCCGCCGACCGCGCCATCCACAAGGCGTTCAGCGGCTCGGTGGAAGATTTCATGAAGCGCCGCGGCGGGGCTGCGATCATTTCCAAGGGCCGTTCGCTGAAGAAGTCGAACGCGGCGCTGTTCGACAGGATCGAAGCGACCTACGGCGTGCCGCCCGGCGTGCTGCTCGCCATCTGGGGCATGGAGACCGGCTTCGGCGCCTCCATGGGCAACCAGAACACGGTGTCCGCTATTTTGACGCTTACCTATGATTGCCGCCGGCCGGACTACTTTTATCCGCATGCCATTGCGGCGCTGAAGCTGGTCGATCGCGGGACGTTGACCTCCGCTTCGGTCGGCGCCATGCATGGCGAGATCGGCCACACGCAGTTCCTGCCCGGAAACGTCCTGAAGTATGGCGTCGGCAACGGAAATCTGCGCGACAGGAATACCGCGCTCGCTTCCACCGCCAACTACCTCAAGGGCCATGGCTGGCGGGCCGGCGCGGGCTATCAGGCGAACATGGGCGCCATAGCCGGCTGGAACTCGGCCAGCGTCTACCAGCAGGCCATTGCCCGCATCGCGGAGGCGATCGACGGCAACTGATGCCATCTCCACTCGACAGAAAGCCCGGCCATGCGCCGGGCTTTTTGTTTATGGAGCGGTGTCAAAGCCAATCGCTCGAAACGATCAGGTTCGATCCCGCTCTCAATAATGCGCGTAGCCGCTCAACGGGCATTTCTGGGAAATGGGAACCTGGAAGCTGCCGTCAATACCGCTGCAGTTACGGAATTTGGACGACCGCGGCGCCGGGGCCGCCTTCGACCTGCCCTTGGTGTCCATTTTGGTCGGCTGGTCGGAATGCGCGTAGCCGCTCACCGGGCATTTCTGGGAAGCGGGAACCTGGAAGGGGCCGTCAAATCCGCTGCAGGTACGGAACTTGGACGTCGGCGCCGCCAGGGCCTGCGAGGACTGGCATCCGCCGAAGATGACTGCCGCTGAAAGCAAGAGAAAAAGACCGTTCTTCACTGTCGAAGTCCCTCCACTCCGCTGCCTTGCTTTCTGCCTATGGGGCAGGGTCAAAGCCCAATCACTCGCTCTCAACAATGCGCGTAGCCGCTCAACGGGCATTTCTGGGAAATGGGAACCTGGAAGCTGCCGTCAATACCGCTGCAGGTAAACAAGTTGGAGTTCCGCAGCGTTGGAGGAGCCGCCCTTGGCCTGCCCTCGATCATCGTCGGGACCCCGGTAGATTACGATTAGCCGCCGCCCAAGGGGCATTTCCGGGAAGCGGGAACCTCGAAGGTGCCGGTGAAAACATTCGAGCAGGTATGGAATTTGGGGTTCCGCGGCGCTGAGGTGGCCGCCTTCGACCTGGCGCTAATCTCCCTTTCGGACGGCTGCTCGAAATGCCCGTAGCCGCCTGGGGGGCATTTCCGGGAAGCTGGAACCTGGAAGATGCCGTCTCTCCCGGTGCAATTACGGAAGTTTGACGATCGCGGTGCCGGGGCTTGCGTGACCGCGGCCGGCTTTGGCTTGCCTTTGAGGACCATCCAGATTTCGGTCGGTTGGTCGAGCTGCAGGTTGTTTATATCGGAATAGGTGATCCGGCCGCTGCGCACGCCGGCAGCAAGGCGCTCGCAGAACAAGGCCGGCATGCGCTCCAGCGAGACGCCCATGAAACCGGCGATATCGTGCTTGAGCGTGATGTTCCAGGCGCGGGCTTCGGCGATGCAGCCGTCCAGATCCGGCTTTGGCTCACGCTTCGCGGCCTGCGCGGTCTGGCACGCCGCGAAAGCGACGGAAGTTGCCAGCAGAACAAAAATGCCTTTTTTCACTGTCAAAACCCCCGTCAATCCCGCGGCGGAACTTAGATGAAGCTACCGAAAGGTCAAACGGGAAACGTCATTTGGTCGTTCTTATTTTGCTTATATTAGGAACGCAAAATAGAAAACCCGGCGTCTCCACCGGGTTTCTTGCGTCGTTTCGGCTTTCGCGGGATCGGCACAGCGCACGACGGCGCTATGTCAGCCCTTGCGCGTGCGCGCCGCGAGCGTCCTCAGCCGCAGCGCATTGAGGCGGATGAAGCCGGCGGCGTCCTTCTGGTCGTAGGCGCCACGGTCGTCCTCGAAGGTGACCAGCGCGTCGGAATAAAGCGTCTTCTTCGACTTGCGGCCGGTGACCATGACATTGCCCTTGTAGAGCTTCAGTCGCACCGTGCCCTCGACGTCCTCCTGGCTCTTATCGATCATCGCCTGCAGCATCAGCCGCTCGGGCGAGAACCAGAAGCCGTTGTAGATCAGCTCGGCATAGCGCGGCATGAACTCGTCCTTGAGGTGCGCGGCACCGCGGTCGAGCGTGATCGATTCGATGGCGCGGTGGGCGGCGATCAGGATGGTGCCGCCGGGCGTTTCGTAGACGCCGCGCGATTTCATGCCGACGAAGCGGTTCTCGACGAGGTCGAGCCGGCCGATGCCGTTGTCGCGACCGAGGTCGTTGAGGGCGGCCAGCATCGTCGCCGGCGACAGCTTCTTGCCATTCAGCGCAATCGGATCGCCCTTGAGGAACTCAATCTCGATCTCGGTGACCTTGTCCGGCGCGTCCATCGGCGAGACGGTGCGCTGGTGGACGAATTCCGGCGGCTCCGTCCACGGATCCTCCAGCACCTTGCCCTCCGAGGAGGAGTGCAGCAGGTTGGCGTCGACCGAGAACGGCGCGTCGCCGCGCTTGTCCTTCGGCACGGGAATCTGGTGCTGCTCGGCGAAGTTCAGCAGGTCGGTGCGCGACTTGAAGGACCAGTCGCGCCACGGCGCGATGACCTTAATGTCGGGGTTAAGCGCGTAAGCCGACAGCTCGAAACGGACCTGGTCGTTGCCCTTGCCGGTAGCGCCGTGAGCAATCGCGTCGGCGCCGGTTTCCTTGGCGATCTCGACGAGGTGCTTGGAGATCAGCGGCCGGGCGATCGAGGTGCCGAGCAGGTAGGTGCCTTCATAGACGGCATTGGCGCGGAACATCGGGAAGACGAAGTCGGCGACGAATTCCTCACGCACGTCGACGATGCGGATGTCCTTGATGCCCATCAGCTCGGCCTTGCGGCGCGCCGGCTCCAGCTCGCCGCCCTGGCCGAGGTCGGCGGTGAAGGTGACGACTTCGGCGCCGAGCTCGGTCTGCAGCCATTTCAGGATGATGGATGTGTCGAGGCCGCCTGAGTAGGCGAGCACGACTTTCTTCACGTTCTTGGTCTTGGACATTTTAGGCGGTTCCGCGGGGAAAGGTTTCGCGGGCGAGGTATCACGGCGTTTCCGGGCTGCGCAAGAGAGGAACGGTCTTTGATAGCCGAACGCTGGACCAGACGCCGCCGTCCGGCCGCTGGCCACGGTGACGCCGATGGTCGTATCTGTTCGGCGGCGTGTTCTCGGCCTTCGCGCTCAAGATCCTGACGGCCCAGGCGAAACAGGCTCGCTCTCGCGCCAGCTGCCGGCCCAGCGGCCGGCGGCGAGCCAGTAGAAAATACCGCCGACCATGCCGGAGCCAATTACCGCCAGTATGGCGCTGGTATCGGTGACGACGAAGTTGGGATCGCCGCTCTGGCGGACGAAACCGAGGAAGGCCGCGGCGACGCCGCCGCCGGCGATCGCATAGAACAGCCAGTCGCGCCGTCCGAGGACCTCGGCGGCGAGGATGACGACGGTCGCCGGCATGAAGGCGAAATAGGCGACGAACAGCGCCACGAAGGGGATCGAGAAATAGAGCGAGGCGGTCGCCGTCGGGTGAGCCTGGTCCGGCGTATAGCCGAGCGAGCCCAGGAACAGGATGTTGAGGAAGGCGCTGGCCGCCAGCGAGGCGGCGATGTAGCCGACAAGGATGACGGCGAAGCGGATGAGGTAGGCGATGAAGCGGCTCACGCCTCGCCGTGCCCCGCGATCATCATGGCTTCGAGCGCCAGCCGGTCCACCTTGCGCATGCGCTCCGACTCCGACTTGAGCTGGCCGCAGGCGGCGAGGATGTCGCGGCCGCGCGGTGTGCGGATCGGCGACGCATAGCCGGCATTGTTGATGTAGTCGGCAAACTTCTCGATCGTCTCCCAGTCCGAGCACTGGTAGTTGGTGCCCGGCCACGGGTTGAACGGGATCAAATTGATCTTGGCCGGAATGCCCTTGAGCAGCTTGACCAGCGCCTTGGCGTCGTCGAGGGAATCGTTGACGTCCTTCAGCATCACATATTCGAAGGTGATGCGCCTGGCATTGGAGAGGCCGGGATAGGCCCGGCAGGCGGCGATCAGCTCCTTCAACGGGAACTTCTTGTTGATCGGCACGAGCAGGTCGCGCAGGTCGTCATTGGTGGCGTGCAGCGAGATCGCCAGCATGACGCCGATCTCCTCGCCGGTGCGGAAGATTTCCGGCACGACGCCGGAGGTCGAGAGCGTAATGCGGCGCTTGGACAGTGACAGGCCGTCGCCGTCGGAGGCGATCAGCAGCGCCTTCTTCACTGCCTCGAAATTGTAGAGCGGCTCGCCCATGCCCATCATGACGATGTTGGACACCTTGCGGCCCTCGGCCGGCACGATGGCGCCGTCCGGCGTGTCGCGGTCGGGGAAGTCGCCGAGCCGGTCGCGGGCGGTGAGCAGCTGCGCCAGGATCTCTTCGGTGGTCAGGTTGCGCACGAGCTTCTGCGTGCCGGTGTGGCAGAACGAGCAGGTCAGCGTGCAGCCGACCTGCGAGGAGATGCAGAGCGTGCCGCGGCCTTCCTCGGGGATATAGACGGTCTCGATCTCGACCGGGCGGCCGGCGCCGCGCGGCGGAAAGCGGAACAGCCATTTGCGGGTGCCGTCGGCGGAGATCTGCTCCTCGACGATCTCGGGCCGCGCGACGGTGAAATGCCTGTCGAGTTCGGCGCGCAGATCCTTGGAGATGTTGAACATGCCGGAAAAGTCGGAGACGCCGCGCACATACATCCAGTGCCAGAGCTGCTGGGCGCGCATTTTGGCTTGGCGCTCCGGCACGATGCCGGCCTCGACCAGGGCGGCGCCGAGCTCGGCCCGGGTGAGGCCGATCAGCGTCGGCTTTTCGGCCGGCGCGGCGCGGGCACGCAAGGCGTCGCGCGCGCCTTCGGCGGTAAGATCAAGTGAAAGGGTCATGGTTGCGCCAATATAAGCGGTTTGCGGCCGATTTCAGCATCGTGCCCGAAATGAAGCGCGGCGCATAGCACAGGTTCGGAGCGGAGTCATGCGGGGCGGGCGCGACCTTGCCAGTCGTGTCATCATTCGCTCGACCGCCGCGAGGCGGCGCCGCATCCCTCGCACTGCGCAAATCGATCACATATTCGTGTTGGCGTAACGACCCAAGGCGCCTTCGCGAACCCTGAAAGGGGCAACTGTGCCCCTGCAAAATGGGAGTATGCGGAATGCACTCGATCAAGCTTATTGTCATCGCTGGCCTCCTCGGCCTTTCCGCGACACAGGCATTTGCCGAAGACACGATGGGAACGATGACCATGATGAAGGCCGGCCAGGTAACGGCGATCACGCCCGACGGCCATATGGGCACGATGATGCCGGACGCCAAGATGAGCGCCGAGATGATGAAGATGGCGAAGCCAATCAAGCACTGCATGATGATGATGACAGACGCCAAGGGCAAAACCTACATGATCGACACCTCGACCAAGAAGGCCCAGGCCGAGTGTGAAAAAATGGCGATGTGAACATCGCCAAGCACGCACGCCGACCTTCCCGCCGGCCGGCACGCCGGCGGGTATTCCGATCACATCTGCTTGAACCCCGTTCCGAGACGTTGCCGGCATAGCGTCGGACTCGCCGCGCGGGTTGATCGGCTCCGTCATTGTGCTAGGCCGGGCCTATCACCACGAGGCTCGTCATGGCCGGCATATCCCGAAAATACCGCTTGCTGCGGCGTTCGCACGCCATGTGGGTGTCGCGGCGAGTCTGGCAGCCGCGTCTCGTCTTCTGGGCCGGCGCCGTCTCGATCGGCCTGATCAGCGTCCTGTTCGCGCTGCTTGCCGACCGAGCCGCCGGCCTGTTGTCGATGGTGTCGGGCATTCCGGGCGGTCTCTTCGCACCGTCGCTGGCGGTGGGCGCGGGGCTGGGCAGCACCCTCGGCCTGGTCTTCGGCACCGCCACCGGCACGGCGGCGCTGCTCGGCATGGCCGGTTATTTCGCCGGCGTCGTGCAGGCGCCGATGACGGCCTTCGTCATCATCCTCGAAATGACCGGCAACCACGACAATGTCATCGCGCTGATGTGCGCGGCGATGCTGGGCTACGGCACGGCGAGGCTGATCTCCAACGAGCCGCTCTATCATGCGCTGTCGCGCGTCTTCATCGCCGAGGCGATCCGGCGGCGCAGAGCGGAGACGATGCCCGCGCCGGGCTGAGCTATCGTTCTTCCGCTTTCACTTGCGGGAGGCGGACCTCGCTGTTGCGCCAGAGCGCCAGGTCTCCCTGGCTTTCAATGTCGCCGCGCGCGTCGAGAGCTTCCAGTCGCCCGGCGATATCGTCCCAGGAAACCTGGACGCCCGCCTTGCGAAGCGCCTGTTCGGTTTTCGCGAGGACCATGGCCGTCTTCTGCCAGCGGTCCATCACCATTTGCATGATGGCGCGGTCGATCTCGCTGTCCGCCGTCAAGGGGGGCCTCAGCCTACTTGCACTTGGCGATCGAGGCCAGCGCGGCCGAAATGCCCTTCAGCGAGAACACATAGGAGGTGGGGTTGCCGCGACCGGACTTGGCCTGCACCTTCATGTCGGTGCCGGTCTTCATGGCGGCGATCAGCACCGGTTCTTCCGCCGCGTTCTCGACCCAGGCCGACTTGCCGCGCGTGAACATCGAGAAGGTCTTCTTGTCGATGGTGACGGTGGCCTTGGAGCCTTCCTGGAAATTGTAGCCGGCGATGAATTGCGGCTCGTAGGACACCTGCTGGCCCGGCCGCTGGCTGACGAAGAAGAACATGTCGCCGTGGTCGAGCGTCGCCGGCTGCTTGTCGGTCGGCACGGTGAGCACGTAGCAGACCTTGCCGCCGGATGCCTGGTAGCTGTAGGTGCCCCAGGCATTGTGCTGGCCGATCTTGGTCGCCGACTGTGCCAGCGCCGGCGCCGCCAGGGCCACCAGGACCAGGCTGGAAACTGTAGCAATCAATCCGCGCATCGTTTTTCCCGTATTCCAAATGGTGCGGCGGCAGGCCGCTGCGGCGTCCTGCCCGTCGCTTCATTTTGATTTAATCAGGGTTACCAAACGGTGAATTTTCCTCAAGAAAAGGACCCTCACCCCAGGAAACCGCCGCCATTCCCGCGCCGCCGCTCGAAAGCGGCCGGCGCGTTGTCCCTGCGCCGACTTGGAGGCCACGAAAACGGCAAGAGTTTGACTTTTCAAACAAGCGCTTGCGCCGGTTCCGGATCAGCTCTTGTCGGCGATCGCGTCCCTGGCGGCTTGCCTGTGCGCGGGCGTGATGTGGGCGCTAACGGCGGTAATCGCGGCTGTCAGCACGGCGATGTCGTCGGTGAAGCCGAGGCCGAAGATGACATCGGGGATGAAATCGATCGGCAGCACGAAATAGCCGAGCGCCGCCAGCAGGATACCCTTGGCGCGCAGTGGCGTATCCTTGTCCATGGCGCAGTAATAGGCGGCGACCACCTCTTCCATGAACGGGATCTGGCGGGCGGCCTTCTTGGCCGTGCGCCAGAATTTTTCGCGCACCTCGCTCTCGCCGGCGAGCTTGTCGCCAAAGCCGAAGAAATCAAAACCGGGTTGCCGCGCCATCTGCTTCTCCTTGGCGCCGCGCGCTTGGTTGGGTGCGCGGCCGCCGGGGGAAAATGTGGTGAAAGCGCCGCCCCATCACAAGAGTTCAGCCGCCGAAATAGCGGTTCATCTTCTTTGCCAGTTCGATGTCGAGCGCCGTGACACCGCCTGCGTCATGGGTGTTCAGCGTCACATCCACGGTCTTGTAGACATTCGACCAGTCGGGGTGATGGTCCATCTTCTCCGCCGCCAGCGCGACGCGGGTCATGAAGGCGAAGGCTTCGGAAAAGTTCTTGAAGACGAAGCTGCGTTTTATAGAAGCGCCGTCCTCGGCCAGCAACCAGCCGCGGAGTTCCGCCAGCGCGGCAAGGATGGCGTCCTTGCCCAGTTTTTCTCTCGTCATGTCTGTTTCCCGTGCTATTTCGAATTTTGACCCTCACCATAATGCATGTCGCCCAAAAGTGCGCCGCGGTTTTGGGACAATGACATGCACAAAAACGGCGCCGGATCGATGAGCGCGAAGCCCATAACATCCATCCTGTTCGTCTGCCTCGGCAATATATGCCGCTCGCCTCTCGCCGAAGGCGTGTTGCGCGCCGTGCTGGCCGAGCGCGGGCTGGGCCGAACCGTCATGCTCGATTCGGCCGCGACCAGCGGCTGGGAGGTCGGCTCCGCTCCCGATCCGCGTTCGATTTCGATCGCGGCGCATCATGGCATCGACATTTCCGGGCAAAGGGCACGCAGGGTGGCGCCGGAGGATTTTGCCCGCTTCGACGTGATCCTCGGCATGGACCGGGCGAACGTCCGCGACCTCAAGGCAATCGCGCCGGCCGCGATGCGCGAGCGCATCCACCTGTTCCTGGAGTTTGCCGACGCCGGCGCGGGCGAGGTGCCGGACCCTTATTATGACGGGCCGGACGCGTTCGCCGAGGTCTATCGCATGATCCGCGAGGCGTCGGAGGCGCTGGCCAATCGACTGGCCGCGCGCGTGTCAGCGCCCGAGAGCGGCCAGGCTTCCTCGACGATATAGGG
>NZ_RZOT01000589.1:0-3559 GCF_003999085.1 Mesorhizobium sp. M4A.F.Ca.ET.090.04.2.1 | reverse complement strand
GCGGAAGCGTCTGGCAATGCCTACAAGATCAAGAGCACGCTGCCGAAGACCATGGAGGAGGCGCTCGACCGCTTCACCGCCTGCGCTCCCGTGCGGGCGCTGCTCGGCGAGGATTTCTTCCAGACCTATCTGCGCGTCAAGAGCGTCGAGCTCGACCTGTTCCAGAGCGTGGTGACGTCCTGGGAACGCGACCACCTTTTGCTCAAGGTGTGACCATGGTTTCCAGTTCGACGGGTTTCAATTCCGGTCTCGGTATCGGCAAATCCTACTATGTCGCCACCGCCCATCCGGCGCCGGATCATCCGGCGCTCATCGACGATGCCGAAGCCGACCTTGTGGTCGTCGGCGGCGGCTGCACCGGACTGTCGGCGGCGCTCCACGCCGCCCAACGCGGGCTGAAGGTTGTGCTGCTCGAAGGCGGCAGGATCGGCTGGGGCGCATCGGGCCGCAATGGCGGCCAGATGATCCCAGGCCTGCGCAAGGGCGCCAAGGGCCTGGTCAAGGCCTTCGGGCCGGAACGGGCGAAGGCGCTGTTCGACCTCGCTTTCGAGGCGCGCGGGCTGGTGCTCGACATCATCGAGCGCAATGGCATCGACTGCGACCTCAGGCTCGGCGGCCATCTGGTCGGCGCGGTGAACAGCTCCGACCTCAAGGATCTTGAAGATGAGGCCGAGTGCCTGGCCAGCGTGATGAATTTCCGCGACGTCGAGATCCTGTCGGCGGCGGAAGCGCGCGGCAAGGTCGACACGCCCTATCACGGCGCCATGTACGAGCCGCTCGGCGGCCATATGCATCCGCTGAACTACACGCTGGGGCTTGCCCGCGCGGCGGTCGCGGCCGGCGTCACCATCCACGAGAATTCGGTCGCCGTGCGGCTGGAGCGGGAGCCTTCGATCAAGGTCTCGACGGCAAAGGGATCTGTGCGGGCGAAACATGTCGTGCTGGCCGGCGACGCGTTGCTGCAAGGACTGGAGCCGCGCGTCAACAGTCGCATCATGCCGGTCGGCAACTACATCGTCGCCACCGAGCCGCTGGAGGGCAAGCGCAATGTCATCCCGGCCAATGTCGCGGTGTCGGACACGCGCTTCGTGGTTAACTACTACCGGATGTCGGCGGATGGGCGCCTGTTGTTCGGCGGCGGCGAACGCTACACGCCGTCGCCGCCGGCCGACATCGCCGGCTTCGTGCGGCCGCACATGGAACAGACCTTCCCGCAACTGAAGGGCTGCCGCATCGACCATGCCTGGGGCGGGCTGGTGTCGGTGACGACGTCACGCCTGCCGCATGTCGGGCACTATGGCGAGGTCTATTTCGCGCATGGCTATTCCGGCAAGGGCGTCATCCTGTCGACACTGTCCGGCAAACTGCTGGCCGAGGCGATCACCGGCGATTCCGCGCGGCTCGACCTGTTCTCGACGCTTAGCCCGCTGCCGTTCCCGGGCGGCACGGCGCTGCGCGGTCCGCTCTATGTGCTCGGCATGCTGTGGTATGCGATGCGCGACCGCATCAAGCACTGAGCGCGCGGGAGGACGGTAAGCTGGCTAACCGGCATCCCTGTTGGTAAGCGCGATGTGGCAGCAGCCGGAACCGTGGCCCGGCGTCCAGGTGACGTTTTCGAAGCGCACGCCGGTCGCCTCGAACAGGCCGCGGTCGAAGGCGCCGGCGATGCGGCAGAGCGTGGCGAGCTTCTCCTCGCCGACGCCGGCCTCGACCCAGGCGTCCTTCAGCGGGCAGCGCCTTACCTTGAAGGCGATGTGGGTCGCGTCGCGCTCGACATCGGTCGGGTACATGCGGCCGCCATCGGGGCTGACGGCCAGAAACGCCTCGCCGATCGCCGGCGCGTCGTTGGGTCCGAAATCAGCGAAAGCCGCGGCCGCGACTTCCCTGCCGCGCTGCTCGATGGTGCGGATCATGACCGCCTCGGCCCTTTCGGCGCCGAGTTCCGCGGTCAGTTCATCGAGGAAGAGGCGGTAGAGATCGGCCCGGTTGCGGAAAGCGGAATCGAGCTCGCGCGACAGTTTTTCGGCTCTGGTTTCTGGGTCGGTCATGGTGTTGCGGTCCTGTTCAGTTTCGGCGTTGCCGCCACAAGCGCCTTGCCGATCGCCGATTGCGGGTTGCCGATGACGGCCCGCGCCTCGCCGCTCTCGGCGACCCGTCCGGCATCGAGGATGACGAGGCGGTGGGCGACGGCGCGGACGACGCCGAGATCGTGCGAAATGAAAAGGTAGGCGATCCGTTCCTCGCGCTGCAGGTCAAGCAGCAGGTCCAGGATCTGACCGCGCACCGATACGTCGAGCGCCGACACGGCCTCATCGAGCACGATCAGCGACGGTCTGGTGGCGATGGCGCGGGCAATGGCGACGCGCTGGCGCTGGCCGCCGGAGATCTCGTGGATGGCGCGCGGCGCGAGATCGGCGCCAAGGCCAACCCGTTCCAGCAGGGCGGCGATGCGGCGCGGGCGTTCGGTGCGCGAGGCGATGCCGTGGATACGCAAGGGGTCGTCCAGCACGCGCGCCACCGTGGCGCGCGGATTGAAGGCGGCGAGCGGATCCTGGAACACCATCTGCAGCCGCGCTCGCCTGGCGCGCAGGGCCGCTCCGCCCAGCGAGAGGAAGTCTGCGCCCTCGAACCGGATGGTGCCGGCGTCCGGCTCGATCAGCCTGAGCACCAGCCGGGCGATGGTCGACTTGCCGCTGCCGGACGGGCCGGCAAGCGCCAGCGTCTCGCCGGGCCCGATCGCCAAGGAGACGCCATCGACGGCGGAGACGGTTCTGCCGCCGCGGCGATAGTGCTTGGTGAGACCGGAGACGGTGAGCAGGCTCATGCCGGCGCTCCGGTCTGCCGCAACTGTCCGGCATCGAGGCCGAGATGAGCGTCGAGCAGCGCGCGCGTATAGGCGTGGCGCGGGGCGTTGACGATCTCCGCCGTCGTGCCGAGCTCGAGCAGTTCGCCATGGCGGAACACAGCGATGCGCTCGGCAAGCTCGGCGGCGAGCGCGATGTCGTGGTTGATGAACAGCAGCGTCATGCCGTCCTCGGCCACCAGCCGCCGGATGAGCGACACGATCTCGGCCTGCACGATGGTGTCGAGCGCGCTGGTCGCCTCGTCGGCGATCAGCAGTTTCGGACCGGCGGCTATTGCCGCGGCGATCGCGACGCGCTGCTTCTGGCCGCCGGATAGCTGGTGCGGGTAAGCGCGCATGGACGTGTCCGGATCGGGTAAGCGGACGCGTTCGAGCAGGGTCTTGGCTTTGGCGAAAGCCTGCGCCCAGGTGAGTTTGAGATGGGTGCGTGCGACCTCGGCGATCTGGTTGCCGACCGGCATGACCGGGTCGAGGCTCGAGGAGGGGTCCTGGAAGACGAAGCCGATGTCACGGCCGAGGAGGACAGTTTTCTCACGAACGGGGAGAGGTTGGCGTTCTGTCGCGCCCCCCTCTGTCCTGCCGGACATCTCCCCCACTTGGGGGGAGATTGGCAGCGTCGCCGGCGACTCTCCTTCTCCAGCCTCGGAGATTGGCGAAAGCGGATATGAGGGTCTGATCTCCCCCCTTGTGGGGGAG
>NZ_RZOT01000588.1:0-3568 GCF_003999085.1 Mesorhizobium sp. M4A.F.Ca.ET.090.04.2.1 | reverse complement strand
GTCGAAGCCGAGCCCAGCCCGCCCTTGAGCCCCGACGTCAATGCGCCGGTGCCGGCGCCGGTCGTGCCCAATGCAAAGTCGGCCTCTGCCGCTTGCGCGGCTTGGTAGCCGAGGTCGCGATAAGGCGGGTAGCGGCCCCAGCCCTTGTCGCCGCCATTGCGCAGGTCGAACAGGATCGCCGCCGGCACGATCGGCACGCGGAAGCCGCCGACCTCGACGCCGATGTTTCTTTCGCGCAGGGCCGCCTGCACGCCCGAGGCGGCGTCGAGGCCGAAGGCCGAGCCGCCCGAAAGCACGATGGCATGGATCTCTTGGACCGAATTCTGTGGCTCCAGAAGGTCGGTCTCACGCGTCCCCGGCGCGCCGCCCAGCACCTGCACGCCCGCCACCGCCGGGTCGTCGCAAAGCAGTGCCGTCACCCCCGACTTCAACCTGGCGTCTGCGGCGTTGCCGACCCTGAGGCCGGCGACATCGGTGATCAGGTTACGCGGGCCGGCGCGGAACATCACTTCGTCTCCAGCGGTACGAAGCGCGTTCCATCGAAGCGGAAGGCGCGGAACGGAGACTGGCTGAGATCGCCCTTGTCGTCGAACCGGATGGGCCCGATCGCAGTCGCGAAGTCACGCCCGGTGAGCGCTTCGGCAAGCGGCTTGCCCGAGCTTTCCGCTTCAGCGGTTGCAGCTTTGGCGATCTCGACCGCGGCATAGGCCGGCAACACGTAGCCTTCCGGTATGACGCTTCTCTCCGCGAAAGCCTGCACCACCTTGGGATCGGCGGCCTCGGCCCATTCGGGCGGAGCGATCATCAGCGTACCCGCGGCATAGGGCACATTGCCGGGGGGCGTACGCAGATTTTCGCCACCGGCGAGAGTGATGCCAGCATTGAGCGAGCCGGCATCGCGACCCATGATGGCGATGTCGTCGCCGTCGCCGCCGGCGAACACCTTGGTTGCCCCGGCCTTTTTCAGCCGGCCGATCAGGCCGATCTGGTTGTCGAGCTGCGGCCGGAATGTGTCGACGAACACCGGTTTCAGCGCCGCCTGCTCGGCGGCCGCCCTGAACGTCTCGGCGATCTCGCGGCCGTAGATCGTGCCGTCATCGACGATGGCGAAGAGTTCGTTCTGCCACAGATGCGTCAGGATCCTGGCAGCGGCATTGCGCTCGTCATCGCCGCGTGGCCCGAGCCGATAGACCGGCCAGCCGGTCTTGGCGCGCCGGTCGGTCAGGCTTTCGGTGCGCACGCCGACAGTGATGACAGGAATGCCAGCCTCTTTCAGGATCGGCAGTGCCGCCTCGATCGCCTCGGTGCAAAGGAAGCCAACCACCACATCGACTTTCGCCGCCGCGAAGTCGCGTGCCGCGGCGACTCCGCCGTCCGCGGTGCAAGCGTCATCGAGCGTCTTGATCTCGGCGCCGTTCGCTTCCGCCGCCAGCCCGGCGCCGGCTTCGACCTGCTTGCCAAGGATCGCCGAAGGGCCGGAGAGGGGGGCCGCAACGCCGACGACGAGGTCTTCGGCGCCCGCGTTGCCGGCGAAAGCAATCGAGGCCAGCACCGCCAATATCGTCACCAGGGGTCGCATGTGAGCGAAGCGTTCCTCCCGCGCCGGCGGTAGGTTTGCCGGCACCCGTTTCGCCAAGACCTAAAGGCTGCCCGCCCTCGGCGCAACGCGAATTTCGGGATATGCGTCAAGCACTTCGCTTGTGGCTAGCAATATGCCGCCATATATAACGGTGGGTTCTGAGGAAAATCATCTGTGCTGAAGAAGAACGACATCGGGCCGCAGGCCTATCGCGACGCGATGGCCCATTTTGCCGGCCAGGTCCACGTGGTGACCACCGACGGCCCCGCCGGCAGACGAGGCGCGACCGTTATCGCCGCTTGCTCGGTGTCCGACACGCCGCCGACCGTGCTCGTCTGCCTCAACCGCGAAAATCCCAAGAACGAGCCTTTTGTTGCGAATGGCAGGTTCGCGCTCAACACGCTGGCATCGCATCAGGAGCCGCTGTCAGTCGGCTTTTCCGGCATGACCGGCCTGCCGGTGGAGGAACGGTTTGCGCTGGGCGAATGGGACGTGATCTCGACCGGCGCGCCGACCCTGAAAGGGGCGCTTGCCGTGTTCGATTGCGAGCTGATCGACACCAAGGATCTCGCCACGCACCGTGTGCTTTTTGGCAAGGTGACAGGCCTGCGCATCGGCGATAATTTGCGCCCGCTGATCTATCACGGTCGCGGCTATCGCGCCCTGTAGGTGCCTTGATGGCTGACTCTACGGAGATGGAATGACCGGCTTGAAACCGCGCCCGGCGCCGCGGACGATCGACGAGACGCTCGATCTCCTGACCGGCGCGGACTATGTGGCGGACCGTTCGCTGGCCACCGTGCTGTTTCTCTCATTGCGCATGAAGCGGCCGCTCTTCCTCGAGGGCGAGGCCGGCGTCGGCAAGACCGAGATCGCCAAGGTGCTGGCCGAGGCGCTCGGCCGCCGGCTGATCCGCCTGCAGTGCTATGAGGGGCTCGACGTCTCCTCCGCCGTCTACGAGTGGAACTACGCCGCGCAGATGATCGAGATCCGCATGGAGGAGGCGGCCGGCAAGGTCGTGCGCTCCGACATGGAGCGCAACGTTTTCTCCGAAAAGTACCTGATCCGCCGCCCGGTGCTCGATGCGCTGACCGGCAAGGCGGGCGCTGCCCCGGTATTCCTCATCGACGAGCTCGACCGCACCGACGAGGCCTTCGAGGCCTTCCTGCTCGAAATCCTCTCGGACTTCCAGGTGACGGTGCCGGAGCTCGGCACGATCAAGGCGGAGGAGCCGCCGATCGTCATCATCACCACCAATCGCACGCGCGAAATCCATGACGCGCTGAAACGCCGCTGCCTCTATCACTGGGTCGACTATCCCAATGCAGAGCGTGAGCTGGAGATCGTACGGCGCAAGGTGCCGCAGGCCAACAGCCGGCTTTCGGCCGAGGTTGTGTCCTTCATCCAGAAGCTCCGCCAGATCGAATTGTTCAAGGCGCCGGGCGTCGCCGAAACCATTGACTGGGCCGGCGCATTGACCGAACTCGACAAGGTGGCGCTCGATCCGGAGACAGTTTCCGACACGATCGGCGTGCTGTTGAAATACCAGGACGACATCGCTCGCATCGGCGCGGGCGAGGGCCGGCGCATCCTCGACGAGGTCAAGGCCGAGCTCGCGGCGGCGCAGTAGGCCCATGAAGGCGCCGCGTTCCGATCCCGCAGAGGCCACGGAAGACGGGCGCATCGCCGACAACATCGTCTACTTCGCCCGTACCTTGCGCAAGGCCGGCATGCGGGTCGGGCCGGCTTCGGTCAAGGATGCGATCGAGGCGGTGCTTGCCGCCGGCATCGGCTCGCGCGATGATTTCTACTGGACGCTGCATGCCGTGCTGGTCTCCCGGCACGAGGACCATCCGGTCTTCGACGAGGCCTTCCGGCTGTTCTGGAAATCGCGCGAACTGATCGAGAAAATGCTGGCGATGTTCTCGCCCGTCGCGCTGAATACCAGCGAGAAGCAGAAGCCTCGCGCGGCCGAGACCCGCGTCAGCC
>NZ_RZOT01000587.1:0-3576 GCF_003999085.1 Mesorhizobium sp. M4A.F.Ca.ET.090.04.2.1 | reverse complement strand
CGATGGGGCCGAGCTCGGCGTAGATTTTGCGCCCCCGGCTCGTCGCGTGCTCGCGCTGCTCCAGCACCAGGAAGGCGCCGCCGGATCCGGTCACCACGCCGCCGCCTTCGCCGTCCTGCCTTTGCCAGACAGGCTTCCAGTTGCCACGATGCAGGTAGCCGGCGAGTTCATAGCCGAGCAGCATGTCGGAATGTTCGGTCTGGAAGGCGCCGCCGACCAGCACATGCGTCGACTGTCCCGAGCGGATGCGCGCGGCGGCCGTCTCGACGGCGGCGACGCCGGCGCCTTCCTCGCCCATGAAGGTGCGGGAGGAACCGGTGACCTTGTGGACAATCGAGATGTTGCCGGCCAGAAGATTGGACAACTGGGCGAGGAACAGCGTCGGGCGCAGTTCGGTGGTCAGCTTCTCGTTGAGCAGCACGTCGCGGTCGTTGCGGCTTTCGGAAGCGGCGAGGATCGCGGCGTCGACCGCCTCGTCGCGCTCGCCGCCGCCGGCCGCCACCACCATGTCCATGGTCGCGCAGAGCTCGTCATTGCCCTTGATGCCGGCATCGTCCAGCGCCAGACCCGCGGCATAGGTGCCGAGCCGCTGCCAGGTCTCCATCTGCCGCTGGTCGCCGCGCTTGGCGATCTGCAGGTTCCAGTCGACCTCCGGCAGCGGATGAATGGTGTAGGGCGCAAAGCGCGCGGCATCGAGCACCGGCTCGAGGCCGGGCTGGGCGAGTTTCTGCCAGTGGGCATCCGGACCCTCTCCCAGCGAGGAGACAAGGCCGATACCGGTGATGAGGAGGTCGGGGGGGCTCAGGGGCGGCTGTTTGGGGTCAGCGGGCAGGGCACGTCAAGGCCGCGCCCGAACCGCCTCAGGCGTTCTTGGCCGCGACCAGCGCGTCGATCTTGGCGCACAGGTTCTTCATGACGAAGTAGTCGTCGGTCGAGGCCTTGCCGTCATTGACCTCCTGCGTCCACTTCTCCAGCGGCACCTTGATGCCGAATTCCTTATCGATGGCAAAGACGATGTCGAGGAAATCGAGGCTGTCGATGCCGAGATCGTCGATGGTGTGGCTTTCGGGGGTGATCGTCTCGATATCGATCTCGCTGGTGTCGGCAATGATCTTGGCGACTTTGTCGAACGTGGTGGACAAGGGCTCTTCCTTCGGTTGCGGGCGGAATCTGTCCGCATCTTGTTTGGGCGCTGTCTAATCGGTTTTTCCGGGCAGGAAAAGGGCTGATAAGCCCGGTGCAGATGGGATGCTGGCTTTCGAAACGCAAGAAGGGCCGCCGGATTGCTGGCGGCCCTTCCCGTTGACGCTACGTCAGCTCAGCTGTCGCGGAGCTTGACCAGGTCGTTCAGCAGCCCGCCCGTCCCGTTGTGGACGGTCAGCCGCTCGACCTTGCCGGCGATGGCCTCCAGAGCCTCGAGCTCCTTCAGCCGCAGCATCACCGGGTTCTCGGCCATCACCTTGGCCGTGTTGAGGAGCGAACGCGTGGCGTTCGTCTCCTCGCGGCGGCGGATGACGTTGGCCTCGGCCTGCTTCTCGGCCGAAACCACCTGGTTGAGGATCTCGCGCATCTCGCCCGGCAGGATGACATCCTTGAGCGCGATATCGCTGACCTCGACCCCGATCTCGGCCATGTCGGCGCGGACCTTGGCCGCCGCCTCCTCGTCGACCGTCACCTTCTTTTCAAGAATCTGGTCGAGCGTCAGCGCGCCAAGCGTCTTGCGGAACGCGTACTGCAGGGCGCGGTAGAGGGCTTCAGAGAAGTCCTTCACCGCGCTCACCGCCTTGACCGGATCGAGGACCCGGTATTCGGCGGCGATGTTGACGCGGATCGTGACGCGATCCTTGGTCAGCACTTCCTGCCCGGCGACGTCGAGCGACTGGCGCTTGAGGTCGACGACCTTCATCTGCACCATGCGCCCGACGTTCCAGAAGCCGTGCACGCCGGCGGCAAGCGTCCGCGCCAGCGCCCCGTCGACGAACAGCAGTCCGGCCTGACCGTCGACCACCGGGTGAACGGACATCAGTTCCGTCTTGCGGGCCTGGCCGAGCCGGCGCATGAGAGCCGGATCGATCGCAAGATCGGCCGACGTGTCGACCAGCGTTACCTTCCACGGGCCGGCATCCGTCCACAGCACGAGCTTGCGATCCGGCGCCAGGACGGCATGGAGGTTGCCGTCACGCTCGATGACGGCGACATCCGTACGCCCGGTGCGAACGACGGTGAAATGACGCGCGGCCACCTCCGGGAGCTTGTCGAACAGCGCCTTCTCGTAGGCCGAAACGAATTCCGGGTTCTTCAGATCGTGCCGGGACACTTCAAGGCGCCCGCGCCGGTTGGCAAGCCAATGCTCGCCCGGCATCAGGACAGCCTTGATCTCCCCCTTGTAGAGGGTGACGGCCCGTTCGTTTTCCTTAACAAGGACGCGCTCGCGCCCAAGAACCTTGTCGAGAATGGTCATTGTCTTCACTCCTGTCGGGCATGGCCCCATGCGAGGCGTCAACTCATGCGTCGATCATCCTTTTCGTTTCTCGGTTCCTTTCCCGGCACGAATGATCCGGAGACCGGTGGCATCGCCAGGCAGCGGGCCGTCGGGAGCGGATCGCGAGACAGCGAAGCGGGCGCCGGAGGCCTTGGCCTCCCTTGCCGGCGACACTGCGCCTTGATCGTCACCGCGGGCCTGGCCGCGAGCCGATGGCGTCGGACCTTTCGATGCGGCCTTGGCCGAAGGCCTAGGCCGTCCGTCAGGTCTTTCGCATTCCGGTCCCCGGACCGATTTTTCCGAATAACACCGTGACAGGGTGGCTTGGCTTGGAAGGCCAATGGAGAAGGATTCGAACCTTCGACCGTCAGATTCGCGATCTGATGCTCTACCCAACTGAGCTATCCGTGGTGCAGACAGCAGGATTCGAACCTGCGACCTCCGGACCCAAATCCGGTGCTCTCCCCCTGAGCTACATCCGCGATCCCAACCTCCGAAACGGCGCCGTACACAGGGCGGCAGAGCCGCCTGCGCGGGCGGAGGCAAAAGCTCCAACCGTTGTGCTCGCTTCGGTTTTCGTGACCGGGAGCGCGCCTATAGACCCTGCGACGGGTTGTCGCAAGCGGCATTGTCGCGGCGGATTTGCGGCTTCTTTCGGTAGTGGCATTTCGGCAACAGATGCCGCCGCCGATCGCGGCCTCGTCAGAAGGTGACGCGGCCAAGCACTTTGAGGCCGTCGCCCTGCGGCTCGACGACCACCGCCTCGCCTTCGCGGGGCGTGACGCCGGTCAGCGCCACGATGTTCTCCAGATGGGTGACCAGCACCAGATTGTCGGAACCGGAATAGCCGCGGATCTCGGCCATGATTGCCGCGAGCTGCGCGGCCTTTTCCGCAGGGTCGGTCTTCAGGAGGTCGAGCGGCGCGAAGGGCTCCGGCTCAGCCTCGAAAGCGATGCGGGCGGTGTCGAGGCAGCGGCAGTAACGGCTGGAGAGCACGCGCTCGATGGGCGCGGCACGGGCAGCGAATAAAGCGCCGATCCGGCTTGCCTGTTGCTGGCCGCGCGCCGAGAGGTTGAGCTGGGTCGGGCATTGGG
>NZ_RZOT01000586.1:0-3589 GCF_003999085.1 Mesorhizobium sp. M4A.F.Ca.ET.090.04.2.1 | reverse complement strand
GTGGATGCCGTGCGGCTAGATGTTTTCCGGCAGATAGATGTCGAATGGCAGGAAGGTCTGGCCAGGCGCGTTGGCGGCGCCGGCCTCGATGGCATGGGCCATCAGATCGACAAGCTCGCGGCAGAGCGCGGCGAGTGGCGTGGAGATCACCATGGTGAGGATGTTGTCGGCGAGTGCCGCGCGCGATTCTGCGTTGATCTCGTTGCAGACGACGACCGGCATATGCGCGGGCCGCGCTGCTCGCAGCGCCGAGACCGCGCCTTCCATGCCACCGCCGGCGACATAGCAGCCGGCGAGGTCCGGATGCCGGGCAAGGAGATCGATCATCGCATCGTGGGTCACCTGGTTCGCTTCCAGGTTGACCAGAGTCTCCATTACGATGAATTCCGGGGCATGCTCGCGGAAGAAGGAGCGGAAGCCGATCTCGCGCAGTTCATGGCCATGGAAGCGGTGGCTGCCGACGAAGAGGGCGACCTTGCCCGGCTTCCTGGCCGCCTTGGCGATCATCCAGGCCGCGGTGCGACCGACCTTGCGGTTGTCGAGGCCGACATAGCCCTCGCGGATGCCGGCGGCGAAGTCGGACAGCAAGGAGAACACCGGTACATTCCTGGCCTTCAGGGCCTCCACCGTCGCCGTCAGCGTCGGGTGGTCCGGACCGACGACGGCCACGGCCCTCGATTTCGCGGCCAGCCTGCGTGTCTGGGCGGCGATCTCGTCGGCGGCCAGCGACGCGGCGAAATCGATCGTCGCGACGCCGCGAAAGCGCTGCGATTGCGAGACTGCAAGTTCCAGCTCCCGCGCGAAATCGCCGTAGAAAATATCATTGCCTCGCAACAGCAGAAAGCCCAGGCGGTATTCCGGCAATTCCTGGCGCATGCGCTGCCTGATCAGTCCCGCGGCGTGATAGCCGATCTCGGTCGCAGCCTCATAGACGCGGCGCGCCGTTTCCTCCTTTACCGGCAGGCGGTTGTTCAAGACGCGATCAACGGTGGCAACGCTGACACCGGAGACGCGTGCCAGATCGGTAATGGTCGGCCGCTTTGCCATGAGCACTCCCTCGCTTGCCGACTCAGTTTACCTCGTCCTGATATGAAATGATAGAAACTATCTTTCTGATATTGAGACTATCATGGCTTGGAGCTATTTTGCATTTCGACGCCGACCGTGCACCCGCCCCACCGCTTTACGCGAGGGCCGAGCCGCAAGGTGCTGATGGAGGAAGCGATGACGGCAATGATGGACGCGGCGCCATCCCGGCGCGACTACAGCCTGGTTGGCCGCGACGCCAGGCTGGCGGTGGAGAATGGTCTCTCGGCGGCCGAGTGGTACCACACCGACATCCCGCGCAAGCAGATGAAGGAATTGATGCAGCGCTCGGACCAGCCGGCGATCCGCGACACCGTCATCTGGCTCGGCGCCTTGGTCCTCAGCGCCGCCGGCGGCGCCTGGTTCTGGGGCACGTGGTGGTGCGTGCCGTTCTTCTTCGTCTACGGCACGCTTTACGGCTCCTCGACCGATTCACGCTGGCACGAATGCGGCCACGGCACCGCCTTTCGCACGCAGTGGATGAACGACGCCATCTACCAAATCGCCTGCTTCATGATCATGCGCAACCCGGTGACCTGGCGCTGGAGCCACACGCGCCACCACACCGACACCATCATCGTCGGCCGCGATCCGGAAATCGCCGTGATGCGGCCGCCGGACCTGATCCGCACGGCACTGGCCTTCGTCGGCGTCCTCGACGCCTGGCGCGCGATGAGCGACATGCTGCGCAACGCGGCCGGCAACATCAGCGCGGCGGAAAAGACCTTCATTCCCGAGCAGGAGCAGCCGAAGGCGATCCGCATCGCCCGCATCTGGGCGGCGATCTATGCCGCCACGATCGCGTCGGCGTTCTATTTCGACTCGTTCCTGCCGCTGATGCTGGTCGGGCTGCCCAGGCTCTACGGCGCCTGGCATCACGTCATGACCGGCCTGTTGCAGCATGGCGGCCTTGCCGACAACGTCATCGACCACCGCCTCAACAGCCGCACCGTCTACATGAATCCGATCAGCAGGTTCATCTACTGGAACATGAACTACCATGTGGAGCACCACATGTTTCCGATGGTGCCCTACCACGCGCTGCCCAGGCTGCACGAGTTGATCAAGCATGACCTGCCGGCGCCGACGCCGTCGATCCTGGCCGGCTACCGCGAGATGATCCCGGCCTTCCTGCGCCAGCTTCGCTACGAGGATTACTTCATCAAGCGGGAGCTGCCGCCGACGGCCCGCCCCTATCGCGAGGATCTGCACAGCGATCATCCCACGGCTGCAGCGGCCGAATGATCGGCCGAGGCGCGCCGAACAATCCAATTCGCCGGAGGACGACATGAGTGACTGGGTCGAGGCCTGTGCGGCCGGAGACATCGACGAGGAAGACGTTATGCGGTTCGATCATGGCGGCCGTACCTTCGCCATCTATCGCAGCCCGGATGACGAGTATTTCGCGACAGATGGGCTGTGCACGCATGAGAAAGTGCATCTGGCGGGCGGACTGGTGATGGACGACATCATCGAGTGCCCGAAGCACAATGGCCGCTTCAACTACAAGACCGGCGACGCCAGGGGCGCCCCGGTCTGCGTCAACCTCAAGACCTATCCGGTCAAGGTCGACGCCGGCAAAGTCCTCATTCAGATCGGGTGATCGCGATGTCCGGGGGAATGGTCATCATCGGCGCCGGCGAATGCGGCGGGCGCGCCGCGCTCGCCTTGCGCGATCTCGGCTTCGAGGGCGCGGTGACGCTGATCGGCGACGAGCCGCATCTGCCCTATGAACGGCCGCCGCTGTCGAAGGAGGCGATGACCGGCGAAGTGCCGGCGATCAAGGCGATCACCAGCGAGGAGCTTCTGGCCGAACGCTCGATCCGGCACATCCGTTCGGTCCGCGCCGTGGCGATCGACCGCGCCGCGCATGCGGTTCGACTGTCGGACGGTTCTTCGCTTCCCTACGACAAGCTGTTGCTGGCGACCGGCTCGCTACCGCGCAAGCTGCCGATGCCGGGGCTGGGCGAACGCTGTGTCTATCTTCGGACCTTCAACGACGCTCTGGCCATCCGCGCGCATCTCAATCCAAAAAGCCGCATCGCCATCGTCGGTGGCGGCTTCATCGGGCTGGAGCTTGCCGCTTCGTCGCGCAAGCTCGGCGCCACGGTCACCGTCATCGAAGCGCAGCCGCGCATCCTGATGCGCGGCGTGCCGGCCGAGATCGCCGCGGCAATCCACGCGGCGCATGAGGCGGAAGGCGTGATCATCCTCGCCGGCCAGGGCATAGAAGCAATCGCCGATGACGGCAAAGAGGTGCGCATCACGCGTACCGGCGGACGACAAATCGCCGCCGACCTCGCGGTGATCGGCATCGGCGCCGTGCCGGTGACCGGGCTTGCCGCGGAAGCAGGGCTTACGATCGACAACGGCATCGCCGTCGATGCCGAGCTGCGCACCGCCGACCCGGACATCTTCGCCGCCGGCGACTGCTGCTCGTTCCCGCTTGCCGTCTATGGCGGCCGCCGCGTGCGGCTGGAAGCCTGGCGCAACGCCCAGGAGC
>NZ_RZOT01000585.1:0-3603 GCF_003999085.1 Mesorhizobium sp. M4A.F.Ca.ET.090.04.2.1 | reverse complement strand
CGGCGATAGACGGCGCGGTCGAGGTCGCCGTCGCCATAGGCGGTGGCGATGCCCGCCGCGTGCCGGGATAGGTTGGCCGAGATGTCGGGATGGACGCCCGCCCAGTTGTCGGATGCAAAGAACATCGAGAGGTCCGTAGCTGATTTGCAGAAGCCGGCGCGACTTGACCGTTTTGGTCTTGCAAGTGCAAGGGGCCAATTGCCGGGAAAGCGGTGATGCCAGCCGACGCCGAAATCGGCAGCGACCGAAGCTTACGCTTTGTCGCCCTCTGGCGAAATTTTGTGTCGCGGCGCGGCCAAGATTTTTGTGAATCGGTCTTGTGCGCGCGCCTGATTTCTGCCATAAAAAATTTAGGACAGTAGTGCTGTCTTATTTTGTCGCACAAAACAGGCTGGACTGGCGTATCATGTGGGCCATTCCGGCCGTTGCCGCGAGCGACGGGTAGACGGCTCGGCTCTGGCCTGTACGATACCGGATACGAACCGGGCGGCGCACCGCATGGTTCGGCAACGATTTCGCAAGACGTGCAGCAAGGATGAGGGGGAAGCATCGCGCTTCCCAAGGCAAACCAGCGCCTCAAAGGGGCGCGGAACGGAGGACGGGACGATGACGGAATTGACGCCATCTGCGATTAACGGCCAGGCCGCGCAGACGAAAGCGGCAGCCGTCAAAACCGCGACCCGCACCGCCACCGGCATGGCCGCTCAGGGCCTTTACGATCCGCGCAACGAGCACGACGCTTGCGGCGTCGGGTTCATCGTCAACATGAAGGGCGTGAAATCGCACCAGATCGTCAAGGACGGCCTTGCCGTGCTGGAGAACCTGACGCATCGCGGCGCCGTCGGCGCCGACCCGCTCGTGGGCGATGGCGCCGGCGTGCTGGTGCAGCTTCCCGACCGCTTCTTCCGCGAGGAGATGGCGGCCCAGGGCATCGAACTGCCGCCGGCGGGCCAGTACGGTGTCGGACACTGGTTCATGCCGCAAGACGCGGCGCTGCGCGCCCATATCGAGGATATCATCATCGAATCGGCGCAGTCCGAGGGGCTGCCGCTGCTAGGCTTCCGTGACGTGCCCGTTGACAATTCGTCGCTGTCGAAGGCGCCGGATATCGTGGCGTCCGAGCCGTTTCATCGGCAGGTCTTCATCGGCCGCACGCCCGACATCACCGATGACGAGGAGTACGAGGCCAGACTCTATCTGCTGCGCAAGGTGATATCGGGCCGCATCTACGCCGAAAACGACAACAAGGACATCGGCGCCTATTGCGTGTCGCTGTCGGCGCGCACCCTCGTCTACAAGGGCATGTTCCTGGCCTATCAGGTCGGGGCCTACTACAGGGACCTCAGCGATCCGCGCTTCGAGACCGCGCTGATCCTCGTCCACCAGCGTTTCTCGACCAACACCTTCCCGTCGTGGAAGCTGGCGCATCCCTACCGCATGGTCGCGCACAATGGCGAGATCAACACGGTGCGCGGCAACAACAACTGGATGGCGGCCCGCCAGGCCTCGGTCGATTCCGAACTGTTCGGCAACAACATTTCGAAGCTCTGGCCGATCTCCTATGAAGGCCAGTCGGACACGGCGTGCTTCGACAATGCGCTCGAATTCCTGTTCCAGGGCGGGTACAGCCTCAGCCACGCCATGATGATGCTGATCCCGGAAGCCTGGGCCGGCAACAAGCTCATGGACGCCGACCGCAAGGCCTTCTACGAGTACCACGCGGCACTTATGGAGCCGTGGGACGGGCCGGCGGCGGTCGTGTTCACCGATGGCCGCCAGATTGGCGCCACGCTCGACCGCAACGGCCTGCGCCCGGCGCGCTACATCGTCACCGACGACGACCGCGTCATCATGGCGTCCGAGGCCGGCGTGCTGCCGGTGCCTGAGGAAAGGATCGTCCAGAAGTGGCGGCTGCAGCCCGGCCGCATGCTGCTGATCGACCTCGCCAAGGGCCGCATCGTTTCCGACGAGGAGATCAAATCGGAGATCGCGACCAGGCATCCCTACAAGAACTGGCTCGCCAACACGCAGCTCATCCTGGAAGACCTGAAGCCGGTCGAGCCGCGCGCGCTGCGCAAGGATGTCAGCCTGCTCGATCGCCAGCAGGCATTCGGTTACAGCCAGGAAGACACCAAGCTTTTGATGGCGCCGATGGCCACAACCGGCCAGGAAGCGGTCGGCTCGATGGGCACCGACACGCCGATCTCGGCGATGTCGGACAAGTCGAAGCTTCTCTACACCTATTTCAAGCAGAACTTCGCCCAGGTCACCAACCCGCCGATCGACCCGATCCGCGAGGAACTGGTGATGAGCCTGGTGTCGTTCATCGGACCGCGGCCGAACATCTTCGACCTTGTCGGCAATTCGCGCCGCAAGAGGCTCGAGGTGCGCCAGCCGATCCTGACCAATGGCGATCTCGAGAAGATCCGCTCGATCGGCCACACCGAGGACCGTTTCGACACCAAGACGATCGACATCACCTACGGTGCGAACGAGAATGCCGCTGGCATGCAGGGCGCCATCGACCGGCTCTGCGAGCGCGCCGAAGCGGCGGTCGCCGGCGGCTACAACATCATCATCCTGTCCGATCGCCAGCTCGGGCCGGACCGCATCGCCATTCCGGCGCTGCTCGCAACGGCAGCGGTGCATCACCACCTGATCCGCAAGGGATTGCGCACCTCGGTCGGCCTGGTCGTCGAATCCGGCGAACCGCGCGAGGTGCATCATTTCTGCTGCCTCGCCGGCTACGGCGCCGAAGCGATCAATCCGTACCTCGCCTTCGACACGCTGCTCGACATGCACAAGCGCGGCGAACTGCCGGAGGAGGTCGACGCTTACGAAGTGGTTTCGCGCTACATCAAGTCGATCGGCAAGGGCATCCTCAAGGTGATGTCCAAGATGGGCATCTCCACCTACCAGTCCTATTGCGGCGCGCAGATCTTCGACGCCATCGGGCTGAAGTCGGATTTCGTCGAGAAGTACTTCACCGGCACCGCGACGCTGATCGAGGGCGTCGGGCTGGACGAGATCGCGGCCGAGACGATCAGCCGCCACACCGACGGCTTCGGCAACGATCCGGTGCTGCGCAGCAGCCTGGAGGTCGGCGGCGAGTACATGTTCCGCATGCGCGGCGAGGCGCATATGTGGTCGCCGGACGCGGTCGCCACCCTACAGCATGCGGTGCGCCAGGGGTCATGGGATACGTTCAAGGATTATTCCGCGCAGATCGACAGCGAGACGGCCCGCGCCCAGACCATCCGAGGCCTGTTCAAGATCAGGCTCGCCGAGGAGACCGGACGCAAGAAGGTCGCGATCGACGAGGTCATGCCGGCGGCGGAGATCGTCAAACGCTTCTCGACCGGTGCGATGTCGTTCGGCTCGATCTCCAGGGAAGCGCACACGACGCTGGCGCGCGCCATGAACGCCATCGGCGGCAAGTCGAACACCGGCGAGGGCGGCGAAGAGGCCGACCGCTACCTGCCGCTGCCCGGCGGCGGCAGGAACCCGGAGCGTTCGGCGATCAAGCAGGTTGCATCAGGACGATTCGGCGTGACGGCGGAATATCTCGTCAACTCGGACGTCATGCAGATCAAGGTCGCGCAG
>NZ_RZOT01000584.1:0-3613 GCF_003999085.1 Mesorhizobium sp. M4A.F.Ca.ET.090.04.2.1 | reverse complement strand
GCCCAGGATGGTGCGGCTGTCGATCTTCGACGTCACCTGGAAAGAGATGCGGGTGGGGAAATTGGCCTTGATGGTGCCGGTGATGACGTCGACCGAGGGGCGCTGCGTGGCCATGATCAAGTGGATGCCGGCGGCGCGCGCCATCTGCGCCAGCCGCTGGATGGCGCCCTCGATCTCCTTGCCGGCCACCATCATCAGGTCGGCCATCTCGTCGACGATGATGACGATGTAGGGCATCGGCGCCAGGTCGATTTCCCGTTCCTCGAACAGCGGCTCGCCGGTGCCCTTCTCGAAGCCGACCTGCGCCTGCATGACAACGACCTCGCCATTGTCGCGGGCGGTGGCGGCGCGCTGGTTGTAGCCGTCGATGTTGCGCACGCCGAGGCGCGCCATCTTGCGATAGCGGTCCTCCATCTCGCGCACTGCCCATTTCAGCGCCGTGACGGCCTTCTTGGAATCGGTGACGACGGGCGTGAGCAGATGCGGGATGCCGTCATAGACGGACAGTTCCAGCATTTTTGGGTCGACCATTATGAGGCGGCATTCCTCCGGCTTCATCCGGTAGAGCAACGACAGGATCATGGTGTTGATGGCGACCGATTTGCCGGAGCCGGTGGTGCCCGCGACCAGCAGATGGGGCATCTTGGCCAGGTCGGCGATGACCGGCTCGCCGCCGATCGTCTTGCCGAGGCCGAGCGCCAGTCTGCAGGACGTGTTGCGGAAGCCGGCCGATTCGATCAGTTCGCGGAAATAGACCGTCTCGCGCGTCTCGTTAGGCAGTTCGATGCCGATGACGTTGCGGCCGGGCACGACGGCGACGCGCGCCGAGATCGCCGACATGGAGCGGGCGATGTCGTCGGCCAGGCCGATGACGCGGCTGGACTTCACGCCAGGCGCCGGCTCGAACTCGTAGAGAGTGACGACCGGACCCGGCCGGACATGGATGATCTCGCCCTTGACGCCGAAATCCTCCAGCACGCTTTCGAGCAGGTCGGCGTTCTGTTCCATCCGCTCCTGCGACATGTAGAAGCCCTGGCCCTCCGGCGGCATTTGCAGCAGTTCCTCGGACGGAAGCTCGTAGCCGGACGGGGCGGTCGACGGCACCACCTTGCCGGCGGCGGGCAGAGACGGCGCGCGCTTCGCGGTCCGGGCGCCTTTTGGAACGGAACTCGGCGCGGCGGGCTCCGCCGCAGGCGCCCGAGGCTCGGTGTCCAGCGGAGCGGGCCGGGCGGCGTGCGTGCCGGCCAGCGCTGTCGTTGGGGCAGGGCTTGGCGCCGGCCCGTTCGAACGCCATTCGATGACGCGGTAGAACGAAATTGCCTCGCCCGGGGAGGCGGAGCCGGACTGGGTCGGTCGCGCCGGAGGTTGCACGGGCGCCGAGGCGGGCGGTGGCGACGATTCGTTCAGGCGAGCCCGCGCCAGGCGCTCGGCGAGCAGGGGCATGCTGAACTCGAAAAAGGCATCATCGGAAAGATAGGACCAGCGGAATTTCGGCGGCTGCGCCTTTTGCGCCGGAGTGGCGACCGCCCGCGGCGGCGCGGCAACGGCCTGCGTCGGCTTGACGATGGCCTGCGGCGATCTGGCCGAAGCAGTGGAGACCAGGGCGGAAATTTTCCCGGCCGGAGTGGCCGGCTGGGGGGCCGACGGCGCGGGGCGGAAGGAATCGCCGCGGGAAGGCATCGCCTTGGCCGGCGCTTCATCATCCGGCTGCGCTGCAGGCCGCTTGTCGGAATCCGGCGTGCGGGTAAAGCGCACATTGGGCGCGAGAAAGAAATATTGCTGCCAGGCCGGGCGGCCGAACTCGCCACCCTCAGAATCCAACGAGGCGGCGGCATTCGATTCGCCCTCAACGGAGGCTCGCAGCGTGACGACCTGCCCCGTTTGCCGCTGCGGCGGCGCGGCCGCGCCTTGCTGCCGGGCATCTTCCGGATGACTGTCAACGTTGTCGCCATGGGCGGAAGCGCCGGAAGGATTGGCACGGGAGAAACGCATGGATGTCACACTCGAGATTCGTCGAACAAACGTGTCCCGAGACATAGGAACCGATGGTTAACAAGCCCTTCCGGAGGGCTCGGCAAAAGGGGCGATCGACGGTCGATTTAAGCGGGAGGAAGGACGTGCCCCGCGGACATCGGGGCTGGTTACGAATCTGCGTCGCGACGTCAAGGCACGTCGCGATCCTTCGCAATCGCTCCGCGCGCTTCAGGTTTTCACGCCGACTGCGCCGCCTGCTCCTCGGCCGCGAGCCTTTCGGTGCCGTAGGCCTTCAGGAACATGCTGACGCCCGACCTGACGACATGGTCGATCTCATCCTGGCTGGGGGCCTTGGTGCGGTAGGAGAATATGCACTGGCGGAAAAATCCGGCCAGGCAAAGTTCAGTGAACTGATAGGCCGCAAGATCGACATCGTCGATCTGCAGCAGGCCGCGTTCGATGGCGGCATTGAGGAAGGCCATGACCTTGTCATGGCCGCGTTTCGGGCCGCGCTCGTAAAACCGCGCGCCCATGTCGGGTATCCTGTCCGCCGCGCCGATCACCGTGCGCTGCGCCTGGATGACCTTGGCCGAGGTGATCTTGAGCGACAGCACCTTGCCGAACTTGACCAGCGTCTCGCGCAGGTCGCCGGAGCGGTCGAGCATATCGTACATGTTCTTGAAGATTGTGCCGCGCTCTTCCTCGATCAGCGCCTCGAACAGCTCTTCCTTGTTGGCGAAGTAGACATAGATGGTGCCTTTGGAGACACCGGCCTCTCGGGTTATGTCATTCATCGAGGCGGCCTCGAAGCCCTTGTCGATGAAGACACGGCGCGCGCCCTCGATAATCTGGCTGCGCTTGACCGGATCCTGCCCAGCCGCCGGGCGGCCTCGACGCAGGCTGTCCAGCACGTCGCACTGGTCCGTGCCGGGGTCGGACACTGTTTCGGCCATAAAAGTCACACCTCGCAGAATAATTCGAACCAACCGGTTCGATTGCCTCTTGATATGGGCCTGTTTTAGCGCTAAGTCAATCTCCGTATCGAACCGAACGGTTCAGTATAACAGAATTTCCTCATATAGACCTGCTGAGAGATATCATGTCCTCGAACGCGCCCGCCACCGCCGAAGTCCGCACGTTTCCCAACGCCAAGGTCCAACCATCGACCGAAGCGCCGGAAGCGTTTCCGCAGCCCGCCACCGTGACCCCTGCCGAGGCGCCCGCCAAGAAGAAGCGTTCGGTGCGCTCGCTGCTTCTGCCCATCATCGGGCTTGGGCTGCTCGGCGCCGCCGGCTGGTACGGCTACGACTACTGGACCGACGGCCGCTTCATGATCTCAACCGACGACGCCTATGTCCAGGCCGACATGTCGTTCGTGTCGCCGAAGATTTCCGGCTATGTCGACAAGGTCCTGGTGAGCGAGAACCAACAGGTCAAGGCCGGCGATCCGCTGCTGACCATCGACGACGGCGACTACAAGATAGCTGTTGCCCAGGCCGAGGCGCAGATCGCCACTTTGGCGAAGACGCTCGACCGCATCGACGCGCAGACCAAGGCAGCCCAGGCCTCGCTGCAGCAGGCGCAGGCGCAGAAGGTGGCCGACCAGGCCGCGGCCGACAATGCGGCGCGCGCCCAGGAC
>NZ_RZOT01000583.1:0-3628 GCF_003999085.1 Mesorhizobium sp. M4A.F.Ca.ET.090.04.2.1 | reverse complement strand
GGCGAGGATATCGGAGGCAATGCGCAGGTCTTCTCGACCGGCGACGCCGACGGGCTTTGCCAGTGGACCGGGCGCGGCATCCTGCCCGTCAACTGGACGGCGCATCCGACAGCGCTTCTGCCGCTGTGGCTCGCCGATGAAAACGGCGCGCCCTATCTCGGCGACCCGCGCCGCGCGCTCGCCCGCATTCTCGACCGCTACGCCGCGCTCGGCCTGACCCCGGTCACCGCGACCGAGCTCGAATTCTACCTCGTCGACCCCACGTCGCAGCGCCCCGTCGGTCCGGTTTCACCGATCACTGGCCGGCGCCTCGATTCCGATGCCGCGCTCTCGATCGACGAGATCGACGATTTCGAGGCCTTCATCCATGACGTCTACGAGGCCTGCCGCATGCAAGGCATTCCCGTCGACACCGCGATCGCCGAGAACGGCGTCGGCCAGTTCGAGATCAACCTCAACCATGTGCCGGACGCCTTGCGCGCCGCCGACGACGCCGTTCTGTTCAAGCGCACCGTCAAGGGCATCGCCCGCAAGCACGGCTTTGCCGCCTGTTTCATGGCCAAGCCTTATGGGGAGCGCGCCGGCAACGGCTTCCATGTCCATTTCAGCGTCATCGATAAGGACGGCCGCAACATTTTCGACGACGGCAGCGACCAGGGCTCCGACACCATGCGTCATGCAGTCGGCGGGCTGCTTGCGGCGATGGCGGAGAGCACGCTGGTGTTCGCCCCGCACTTCAATTCCTATCGCCGGCTGCGGCCGCGCTCCTACGCGCCGACCGCGGTTGCCTGGGGCTACGAGAACCGCATGGTGGCGATCCGCATTCCCGGCGGGCCCTCCGCGGCGCGCCGCATCGAGCATCGCGTTTCCGGCGCCGACGCCAATCCCTACCTGGTGCTGGCGGCAATCCTGGGCGCGGCGCTGATCGGCATCGAGAAAGAACTGTCGCCCGGCGAACCGACCGGCGGCGAGGGACAAGGGCTCACGCTGGCGAAGCTGCCGCCGGACTGGGCCTCGGCCATCGCCAGCTTCGAAGGCGGGCCACTGGTGGCGGAGATCTTCCCGGCCACGCTGCGCCAGTCCTTCGTCGCCTGCAAGCGCCAGGAACTGAACACCTTCGCGCTCAACGTCAGCGACTTCGAGATCGAGACTTACCTGGAGAGCGTCTAGAGCATTTCCGGGAAACGGTTCGGCGGCGATTGTCATCAGCAGGTGGACGCTCAAGCGACGGTTGGCTCTTGCCAATCGCGCCCCCTGGCAGCAATCTCAGCTCAACAGCCGCGCATGGGAGTGAGTGTCGGCGTGAGGGGATTTTGCCATGACCCGCGATCAGATGCTCGCTCACCTCCGATCCGCTGACGCCGTTGCCCGCGACACGGCCGCGCATGGCCATCATCCGTTCGGTGCGGTGCTGGTCGGCCCGGACGACCGCGTGCTGATGCGGCAGGGCAATCTCGACACGGTGCGCCATGCCGAGACCGAACTCGCCCGGCGCGCAGCGACCGCCTACCGGCCAGAGTTTCTCTGGACCTGCACGTTGGTCACGACGGGCGAGCCCTGCGCAATGTGCACAGGCACGCTCTACTGGGCGAATATCGGCCGGCTGGTCTACGGCTTCGAGGAGACCGACCTCCTGGCGCTCACCGGGGATCACCCGGAGAATCCGACGATGAGTCTTTCTTCGCGCACCGTACTCGGCTCCGGCCAGAAAAAGATCGAGGTCTTTGGCCCTTTCCCCGAAATCGCGGACGAGTTGCTCACACCACATCGCGATTTCTGGAATCGCTAACAAGCACCACGCCATGCGACGGTCCTCCCTGGACGATCGTCGCTCCGAATTCCCATTTGCTTTCCGCTGATACCGTTCGGCGGCAGGCTACGCGGCAACGCCTTTGTTTTCGATGGAGCGAGCTATCGTCTGGAGCCAAATACCGGTTCATCGTGATCAGACGCTTGCCGGCCTCTCGACAAGGTCAGTGACGAGGCGATTGAGGTCATCTTAGCTTAGCCTAACGAATGTCTACAAGTTTGATAGACATTTGAGTCGGAGCAAGTCATACTGCCCTTCCAGTGCCTGGCCTTTTCGCATTCGTGTTCGAATGATCAGGAGATGACGATGACGCAGACATTTCTGGAGATCGTTCCAGATCCCATCACCATCAGGCCGGTGCAATAGACCAATCAATTCACCAAGGGCGCGGGGGCGTTGACAGCATGGATTGCTGCCGCGATCGAGGAGGAAACCGATGACCACACGCCTGCTGCCCGCCCTGCACGAGGGCCATGCCCCAATCCAGTTGCATGGCGCCTTCGACGAGGCTCTGGAAGCCTACCAGGCCTGGACTCCGGGCACGGACGAGCCGCAAGTCGAGTTCGAAGGCCGTATGATCCCGATCAGCTCGGTCTTCGGTCGCATGCGGACCTGCACCGACATCCTGCCTTGGCGCATCGAGGCCGATGTCCTGGACACCGTCGGCGGCATGTTGCCCGCCGGCGGCGAAAGGTCGATCACCTACGCCGATGCCGCGCTCGTCCTTCGCGCCCTGTGCGTGGATCGCCTTCGCGACGACGACGGCGTCCGCGTTGCAGTGAGATGAGGTCATTGCGCGTCACCTGAGGCCGTCCAAACCTGACGCCTTGGCTGCACGCACCTGCAAGAGGCAGAAAGCGGGACCGGTCGTACCGGTCCCGCTGGTCTGCGTGTCATGAAGCAAGATACGCGGCACGTTCGATCGCGATCATCCGAACGGGCCGGCGGTGATAGAATCTCAAGCCGGCATTGCCACAGCGCTCGGCACGGGCGTCAGCGTGCCGCCCAGGCCAGCCCGCGGCGCAGGATGGTCCGCATCTGCGGTACCTCGAACTCCTTGGCCACATGCCCCAACGACGAGTAGAACACCCGACCCTCGCCGTGTCGGCGCTTCCAGACCACCGGCATGACGACGCCGTCGATCCACGGCGCGTGCGCGCCGGTGAAGGTGGTGGTCGCCAGCACCTCGTTCGAGGGGTCGACATGCATGTAGTACTGCTCGGAGCGGTAGCGGAAATCGTCGATGCCGCTCATGATCGGATCGTCGCGGCGGGCGATGTCGACCCGGTAGTCGATGATGTTGCCGGGATGGGCGACCCACTGGCCGCCGCACATGAACTGGTAGTCAGTCGATTCGCGAAAGGCGTCGCCCATGCCGCCATGATAGCCGCCAAGGCCGACGCCGCCCGCGATTGCGGTGGTGAGGTTGGACTCCTCGGCCTTGGTAAGCTTGGACATGGTGTAGATCGGCACGATCAGGCTGAGATCGGCGATTGCGGGATCGGCGAATGCCGCGGTCGAGGTCTCGACGCGAACGGCAAATCCCTCTTCCTCGAGCATAGTCTTGACGGCGCGCGCGCCGAGTTCCGGCTCATGGCCCTCCCAGCCGCCCCATACGATCAGTGCCTGCCGCATCTTCCGCTCCTTATGCTTAGCCGCGCGGCCGGACCTGCGGCATCGCGACGCCGCCGACCATCGCTGCAAAGTTCTGCCGAGTCGAGCTGAAAGACCGTAGGGTGACAAACGAAAACGGCCCGCGCGAGGCGGGCCGTTTTGTATTTGGTTGCGGGGACAGGATTTGAACCTGTGACCTTCAGG
>NZ_RZOT01000582.1:0-3632 GCF_003999085.1 Mesorhizobium sp. M4A.F.Ca.ET.090.04.2.1 | reverse complement strand
CGGCCGAGCCGTATCAGGGCGACGTCGCTTCCGGAAGGGCCGAGCAGTGACAGCCCGAACGGGGCGCCGTCGACCGATCCGAGCGGCAGCGTGATCTGCGGGAAACCGGAGAGGCCGGAGAGGCACAATAGATGCAGTGCCCTTTCGCGGTAAGTCTGCAGCTGTTCCGGCGCGCTCTTGACGAGCGGCGCCGCGCCCGGAACCGTCGGCAGGACGAGAAAGCCATGGCTGCCGAGCAGGGCGGCGAGCTCGGCGCGGAAGGCCAGCCGGCGCGCCTCTTCGGTTGCGACCGTCCTGGCATCGACGGCTCGGCCAAAAGCGAAACGCTCGTCGACGCCCGGCCCGAGACCGCGCTCGCCGCTGCTGATCCAGTCGCCATGCTCCTGCCATGCCTCGAAGGCCTGCAGGCGGCGAAAGCACCAATAGAGCTCGTCGGGGAAGGAGGCGAAACTGTACTCCACCTGCGCCGGCTCGCCGATGACGGAAGCGGCGAGCGCCTTCATTCTGGTATATTCGGTGGCCTCGGCCGTGCCCGACACTAAGGCGTCCAGCCAGCCGATCGACAGCGGCCGGTTGAGCCCATGCTGGTGCGGGTCGCGGCCGAGGAGCAGCTTGCCGACCGCCTCATAGGTTTCGATGTCGTCGGCGAACCAGCCGAAGCTGTCGAAGCTCGGCGCGAGCTTCATGGCGCCGTCGAGCGATATGCGGCCATGCGTAGTGCGCAGCCCGATCAGGCCGCAAAAACTCGCCGGGGCGCGGATCGAGCCGCCGGTGTCTGAGCCGGTGGCGATGTCGGCGAGCTTGCCCGCCACCGCCGCCGCTGATCCCGACGACGAGCCGCCGGTGACGCGCTCGGGCGCGGCCGGGTTCACCGGGAAGGGAAAATGCGCGTTCTGGCCCATCAGCGAGAAGGCAAGCTCGTCGGTCTGGGTCTTGCCGACGAATCGCGCGCCGGCGTCGAGAATGATCTGTACCGCCGGAGCGGTTTGCGAGGCGGCGTGGGCGTCGGCGAATTTGCCCGGATTGCCGCAGCCGGTGCGGTAGCCGGCGACGTCGTAGATGTCCTTGACGGCCAGCCGCAGCCCTGCCAGCGGGCCCAATTGCGCATGCGCGACAGGCATTTGGCGAAGGTTCAGGAAGGCGTTGAACGGTCCGTGCGTGCCTGTCATCGTTCGATATCCGGATACGGTATTCCGTAGATTGTTCGATGCCGGAAATTTTACAACCGCAGCTTACGATTTTTATTGATTGTGAAATCCATCGCTCCTATATCGCGCTTGCCCAAAGTCGCACGTGCCTGTGGGTGTCCGCCGATCCTCGAATGGTGAGGGCAATCGGTAAGGTAACTGGAGCCAACCACTCCAGTCGGTCAGTGGCCAACCACAAGATCGAGGACACCTTGAAGCAACGACGGTGCGGGCCTTTCTGGTTCTCTTCCGGTTGTCCAAAGACCGGGGTTACTAAAGAGGCACACCTTCATTGCCGGCAGTGCGGACGGGTCTCCCATCCAAGCCAAGGCAGACAAAGCGAACCGAGGCCGGGCAAGGCCAAGGTTCACCGCCGCGAGACGGCATTTCATGGTTCCGGGGTCTCCACCGGCTGGTTCCATGGATTTTCCGTCCCGCCTTTGTCCACCGCGTGTTCGCGAGGCCGACAGCCCGCGTCCCGCAGCCTTATTGCGCGCCGAAAGGCGTTATGGAGAGACCCCGATGGCCACCCAGCGCATCCTTGACTTCCTCGCCACCCGACGTCCGAACGGCCCGTGCCTCGTCGTCGACCTCGATGTCGTGCGCGACAATTTCCGCGCCTTCGAGAAGGCGTTGCCCGATTCCAAGATCTACTATGCGGTGAAAGCAAACCCGGCGCCGGAGATCCTGCGCCTGCTTGCTGCGATGGGCTCGTCCTTCGACACCGCATCGGTTGCCGAGGTCGAGATGGCCATGGACGCCGGCGCGCCGGCCGACCGCATCTCCTTCGGCAACACCATCAAGAAGGAGCGTGATATCGCACGCGCCTACCAGCTCGGCATCCGCCTGTTCGCGGTGGACTGCGTCGAGGAGGTCGAGAAGATCGCCCGCGTCGCACCCGGCGCGCGCGTCTTCTGCCGCGTGCTGACCGACGGCGAGGGCGCCGAATGGCCGCTGTCGCGCAAGTTCGGCTGCGTGCCGGCAATGGCGGTCGACGTGCTGCGCCATGCCAAGGCGCTCGGCCTCGACGCCTATGGCGTGTCGTTCCATGTCGGCTCGCAGCAGACCGATCTCACGGCCTGGGACCGCGCGCTGGGCGATGCCAAGAAGGTGTTCGCGACGCTCGCCGACGAGGGCATCGTTCTGAAAATGGTCAACATGGGCGGCGGCTTCCCGACCCGTTACCTGAAGGACGTGCCGGTGGCGCAGGCCTATGGCCAGGCGATCTTCTCGGCGCTGCGCAAGCATTTCGGCAACGCGCTGCCCGAGACCATCATCGAGCCAGGTCGTGGCATGGTCGGCAATGCCGGCGTCATCAAGTCGGAAGTCGTGTTGATCTCGAAAAAGGCCGACAACGACAATGTGCGCTGGGTGTTCCTCGACATCGGCAAGTTCGGCGGCCTCGCCGAAACCATGGACGAGGCGATCCGCTACCCGATCGTCACCGCCCATGACGGCACCGAGACCGCGCCTTGCGTGCTCGCCGGTCCGACCTGCGATTCGGCCGACGTGATGTACGAGAAGACGCCCTATCCGCTGCCTCTGTCGCTGACCATCGGCGACGAGGTGCTGATCGAAGGCACCGGCGCCTACACGACGACCTATTCCTCGGTCGCCTTCAACGGATTCGAGCCGCTCCGATCCTACGTGATCTGACCGGTTCGCAAGAACCGTTCTGATCATCCCAGGTGGGCGCATGTTCGCCCACCCGGGCTCGCCTGTGGAACAGACCTCCGCTCGTGAAGGATCGCGGACATGGAATACCTGATCAAATCGGCCATCGCGGCCACCGACATTGCCCCCTCATCCGGCCCTTCGGATCAGCTCTTCTTCGCGGGGGAGAAGAGCCCGATGGCAGCGCTTGCGCCCTCCCTGGCCCAACGGGCACAGGCTGGCTCGCGCGGCGAGCCGGGTGAGGGGGCCTCACAGGCTCCGGCATTCACCGTCGTGGCGGAAAGCGCCGGCGATATCGAGGCGCGCGAGGACCTGCTCGACCGCGCCATGGGACCTGGCCGTCGTAGGAAGTCGTCGGAGAAGCTGCGGCGCGGCCGCCGGCCCTCGGAAGGCCTGGCCTTTGTCGCACGCGATGCCTCGGGCGCGGTCCTCGGCACCGTGAGGCTTTGGGATGTGACGTTGGGCGAAGGCGGTCCGGCGGCCCTTCTACTCGGACCGCTTGCCGTCGAACCGGCGCTCAAGGGCTCCGGTGTCGGTTCGGCGCTGATGCGGCATGCGGTGACTGAAGCGGCGCGCCTCGGCCATGGCGCCATCCTGCTCGTCGGCGACGCGCCCTACTACGGGCGCTTCGGATTTTCGGCGGCGAAGACCGGCGCCCTCGCGATGCCCGGCCCCTATGAGCGGCACCGCCTGCTGGCGCTGGAACTGATGGAAGGCGTGCTCGACGACGCACACGGCACGCTTAAGGCTGCGGGACGCAAGCAAAAGGCG
>NZ_RZOT01000581.1:0-3632 GCF_003999085.1 Mesorhizobium sp. M4A.F.Ca.ET.090.04.2.1 | reverse complement strand
TTCCAGGCCAAGCCGCGCGACGAACGGCCGGCGCGCTTCGACCCGGACTCGCCCTTCGCCAAGCTCGCCGCCTTGCGCGACCAGCTGAAGAAGTAGCCCGCGGGTCCGATGGTCACCGATGCCCGCCAGCGCATCGACAAATGGCTGTTCTTCTCGCGCGCGGTGAAATCGCGCTCGCTGGCGGCGAAGCTCGTGGTCGCTGGCCGCGTGCGCATCAATCGCGACAAAGCAGCGCAGGCCTCCGACATTGTCCGGCCCGGCGACGTGCTGACCATCACGCTGGACCGGCGCATCCTGGTCTGGAAAGTGCTCGGCGCCGGCGCCAGGCGCGGCCCCGCCGAGGAGGCACGCCTGCTCTATGAGGATATGTCGCCGCAACCCACGCCGAAGGACGAGGCCGTTCCGGACGCTCTTCCGGCTTTACGCGAGGCCGGCAGCGGCCGCCCGACCAAGAAAGAAAGGCGGGAAACCGACCGGCTGCTCGGCGAGGATTGAGGGCGGGAACGATCTCAACCGCATCGAGGTTCTGCAACTCCATTCCGGGCGCGACGGCACCGTCAGGAATGGCCGCCCTTGCCAGCGACCGGCAAAGGCGTTACCTCACCAAAAAACCCAGCAGAAATGGGACGTCCCGGAGCCTGCGATGACCTATGTCGTGACCGACAATTGCATAAAATGCAAATACATGGACTGCATCGAGGTCTGTCCGGTCGACTGTTTCTACGAAGGCGAGAACATGCTCGTCATCCATCCGGACGAGTGCATCGACTGCGGCGTCTGCGAGCCGGAATGCCCGGCCGACGCGATCAAGCCGGATACCGAGCCGGGGCTTGAGAAATGGCTGCAGATCAACACCGAATATGCCGAGAAGTGGCCGAACATCACCGCCAAGAAGGAACCGCCGGCCGACGCGAAAAACTTCGACGGCGAGACCGGCAAGTTCGAGAAATATTTCTCGGCCGAGCCCGGCGAAGGCGACTAGCGCATGACCCCGAAAATCGGTTCCGATTTTCGGAAAGGATCATGCGCAAAATCAAAAGTGACGGTGCCGGTCCGGCCGGCGTGACGTAACGTAACGGGCATGAAACAGGAACTGCCTTGACAGGCAGCGGCGGCGCTTGGCCTTCGCGAATGCAGCAAAACCTTGATTCTTCCGACTTTTTGTGCTACATCAGCCAAACATGCCGGTGACACAACGTCGATTTATGGCGCAAACGCCCCAAATCACTGAAAGGTGAGCTTCTCAATCCGGACCAGAGCGATCTGGGGCAGGCGGTCGCAATTATGCGGTGTGCTTGCCCTGGCTTTTCCGGATGGGCTCATCTGTTGTGCGGCTAACGGTCGGCGATCCCGATCGCGCGAGTTCAGCCGGCGCCGCCATGCCGGCGCTACAACAAGGAGTTCAGGGCGTAATGGCAACGATCACCCCGCAGAAGAAGTCCAACGCAGCGCGTCACGGTTTCAAGACCGGCGAGTTCATCGTCTATCCGGCGCACGGCGTCGGCCAGATCGTCTCGATCGACGAGCAGGAAGTCGCCGGCCACAAGCTGGAACTGTTCGTCATCGACTTCCAGAAGGACAAGATGCGCCTCAAGGTGCCGGTCGCCAAGGCGACCTCCATCGGCATGCGCAAGCTGTCGGAAGAGGATTATGTCGACCGCGCGCTTAAGGTTGTGCAGGGCCGTGCCCGCATCAAGCGCACCATGTGGTCGCGCCGCGCCCAGGAATATGATGCCAAGATCAACTCGGGCGACCTGATCTCGATCTCGGAAGTCGTGCGCGACCTCTACCGCGCCGACAACCAGCCGGAGCAGTCCTATTCCGAGCGCCAGCTTTACGAGGCCGCGCTCGATCGCATGGCCCGCGAGATCGCTGCCGTCAACCGCATGTCGGAGACCGAGGCCGTGCGCCTTATCGAGGTCAACCTCAACAAGGGCCCGAAGCGCGGCGCCAAGGCCGACAATGAGGAAGCCGAACAGGAAGAAGCTGCCTGAGCTTTTTTCCTTCGCGAATTCAGAAAACCCGGCCTCGTGCCGGGTTTTTTGTTTCGGAAGGCTACTCGCCGCCAGTTTCCCTGTGCGATTCCTGCCTCAGCGAGGCAATGAAGCGTTTCGTCCGCTCGCGCTCCGGCCTGTCGAACACGACCGAGGCCGGGCCTTTCTCGACGACGACGCCGGCATCGAGGAACACCACCTCCTGCGCGATCTTGGAGGCGAGCCTCAGATCGTGCGTGGCCATCACCATGGTCGTGCCTTCCCGGGCGAGCTGGCCGAGCACGTCGACCACTTCCTGCGCGAGCTCCGGGTCGAGCGCCGAGGTCGGCTCGTCGCACAGCAGCACACGCGGCGACGGCGCCAGCGCCCGGGCGATCGCAACACGCTGCTGCTGGCCGCCTGACAGCGTCGCCGGCCAGGCATCGGCCTTGTGCGCCATGCCGACCTTCTCGAGCAGGGCCATTGCCCGTTCGCGGGCTCTGCCGGCCGTCCATCTCAGCACCGTCACCAGCCCTTCCATGACGTTCTCGATCGCGGTGCGATGCGGGAACAGCTGGAAGTTCTGGAACACCATGCCTGTCTGCAGGCGAATGCGCTGGATGTCCCTGGCGGGTACCTTGACCCCCGGACGGAACTGCAGCGTCTCCTCACCGATGCGCAGCGTGCCCGAGCTTGGAATCTCCAACAGATTGATGCAGCGCAGAAGAGTGCTTTTTCCGCCCCCAGAGGGGCCGACAAGCGCCGTCACGCTACCTTCCTCGATGCTGACGGTGACACCCTTCAGGACGAGATTGTCGCCGAACCGCTTCTCGATGTTGTCGAGGCCGATCATGCATTCGCCTCCAGGAAGCCGCCGTAGCGGTTGAGGCGTACCTCCAGCCGCGCCTGCAGCACCGACAGCACCGAGCTCATCACTAGGTAGAGCGCCGCCGCCTCGATGTAGAGGATCAGCGGCTCGTAGGTGGTGGCGACGATGCGCTGCGCCGCCTGGAACATCTCCGGCACGGTGATGGCGGCCGCCAGCGAGGTGTCCTTGACCAGAGAGATGAAGGTGTTGGAAAGCGGCGGCACGGCGACGCGCCCTGCTTGCGGCAGAATCGTGCGCCGCATCGACTGGCTCCAGGTCATGCCGATCGAATAGGACGCCTCCCACTGCCCTTTCGGCACCGAGCCGATGACGGCGCGGATGATCTCCGACGTGTAGGCGCCGATGTTGAGCGTGAAGCCGATCAGCGCCGCGGGAAAGGCATCGAGCAGAATGCCGATCGAGGGCAGACCGTAGAAGATCAGGAACAGCTGCACCAGGAGCGGTGTGCCACGGAATATCCAGACATAGAAGCGGGCCACGGCCGCCAGCGGCTTTGGGCCGAACAGCCTGAGCAGCGCCGTGGCCAGCCCGGCGGCGAGGCCGCAGGCGAACGACAAAAGCGTCAGCGGCACGGTGAAGATCAGCGCCGCCCATAACAGGGTCGGCAGCGATTCCAGCATTAATTGCAGCCAGTGCGGCACGGGGCCCTCTCCTTGCCAGATGCAGCCTGAACAGGCGTCGGTAGAGCCCGCGTCGCGACGTGCGGCTGCGGCGAAGACTGCGGGCGCATATCACGCGAAAATCGGCGAGCCGTCAAAGACGGCCAGCCG
>NZ_RZOT01000580.1:0-3634 GCF_003999085.1 Mesorhizobium sp. M4A.F.Ca.ET.090.04.2.1 | reverse complement strand
AAGAAAGGCGACCAGCAACAGATCGAAGCGGCACCCGCCGAACAGCCTTCAGACCAGGTCGCGCCGGCAAACGACAACAATCGGCAGGACAATCTGCGCAAGAAGAAGCGCAAGCAGGATCAGCAGATCGAGGCTGCGCCCGCCGAGCAGGCGCCGGCCAAACAGGCGGCACCCGGCGAGCCTGTCCCGCAGACTGAACCGCTTCCCGTGCCCACCGAGCAGCAGGCAGCTCCCGCCCAGGGCGAACAGCCTCAGGACAAGAAGAAGCTTGGCAAGAAACTTGTCGGCGAGCAGCCGGTGACGGAAGAACAGCCCGCAACCGGCGAGCAGCCTGCCGCTGGCGAACAGGCGACCCAGCCCGCGCAGGGTGAAACCCCGGCCCAGGGCGAGGCCACGGCCAACCCGGACGAAGCGCCGCTTCTGGACAGCCAGAAGGACGCCCGACGCAAGCACAAGGGCGGTAAGGATCAGGCCGGCCAGAGTGCCGGCGGACAGACCACCGAAGGCCAGAACGCCGAGGGAGCCGGTCAGCCCGTTCGGCAGAACGGCGAGCAGGCGCAAGCTCCGAAGCCGGCTCCTGTCGATCAGGGACCGCCGCCAACCGACGACAAGTCGGCCCAGCAGGCAATCCAGCCTGAAAAGATCGTTCCGGTGACCGAGGAAAAAGGCACGCGCGTCGAGCGCGCGCCTGAAGAGGAAGACGTAAGCCGCCGTCCGCGTCCGCAAGGCGCCGACGTCCTCAAGCAATTCGGCGACCGCGTCATCATCCAATTCAACAACCAGACGATCGTCGAAAGCAACGATGCGCCGCGCATGCATCGCGGCGCCAGGAATGTCTACTATGAAGATCTGTCCGGCGGCCGCATTCGCGAAATCGTCGAGCGTGACAACGGCGTGCAGATCGTCACCATCCGCAACCGTTATGGCGACGTCATCCAACGTTCGCGCATCACGCCCGACGGCCGCGAATATGTGCTGAGCTATGTCGACGAGCGCTACTACCGTGATGTCGACGACTGGCGCGATCCCGGCGACGACCTGCCGCCGATGCGGCTCACCATCTCGCGCCGCGATTACATCCTGGATTCGGAGGATGTCGAGGACCCGGACGAGTACTATACCTTCCTCGAACAGCCGCCCGTCGAAAGGGTGCAGCGCCTCTACTCGGTCGACGAGGTCAAGCGCTCTGCCCGCGTGCGCGACATCGCCCGCCGCATCGACCTCGACACGCTGAACTTCGAGTTCGGCTCGGCGACGATCTCGGACACCGAGGTGCAGAAGCTGGAAGGCGTAGCCACTGCCATGGAGAAGCTGCTGAAGAAGAACCCGGCGGAAACCTTCCTGATCGAGGGCCATACCGATGCGGTCGGCACGCCCGAGGCGAACCTTGCCTTGTCGGACAGGCGAGCGGAGGCGGTCGCCGAGGCGCTCACCAATGCCTTCGGCATCCCACCCGAAAACCTGACGACGCAGGGCTATGGCGAGGAGTATCTCAAGGTCGACACGCAAGGGCCAAACCGCGAGAACCGTCGTGTTGCCATCCGCCGCATCACCTCGCTGGTGGCGCCAGTGGCCAGCGCGAATTAGCCCGCCGTTCCAGAAGCATAGTGCGGCTTCTGGATTCAGTGCGACAACAGCGCGCCCATCCCGATCCTGCCGGGATGGGCAATGCTCACAAGGGTTTGGGGCTCAAGAAGAATTCAGCTTCGATTCGAGCGAAATCATTGAATTGCCGGATTGATGTACCCAGATTCGGGACAGGGCGTTCCCTGCCCTGTCCCGACTCCAGCGGGACACATGAGCCCCGCCGGCCCTCTCCGGCGGGGTTTTGTTTGACCTTGCGAACTGAAACCAAAAGCGGAACCGGCGCATGAAACGTCTCGAACTCGCGATCGAATCGATCATCCTCGCTTCGCGTTGGCTGCTGGTCGTGTTCTATATCGGGCTTGGCCTCGCGCTCGCCATTTATGCGGTGTCGTTCGGCAAGAAGCTCTACGAGTTCGTCCTTAACGCGCTGTCGCTCGGCGACACCGACACCATCCTGAAGATACTCGGCTTGATCGACGCCGCCCTGGTCGCTTCGCTGGTGGTGATGGTGATCATCTCCGGCTACGAGAACTTCGTCAGTCGCTTCGACGAAAATGACGGCAAGGTGCACTGGCTGGGCACGATCGATGTCGGCTCGCTCAAGGTCAAGGTCGCCTCGACCATCGTCGCCATCTCCTCGATCCACCTGCTTCAGGTCTTCCTGAATTCCGTCTCCTACACCACCGACCAGCTGATGTGGCTGACCATCATCCACCTCGCCTTCGTCCTCTCGGCGCTGATGCTGGCCTATATCGACCGGCTGATGGGTCTGGCCAAAGGCAAGAAAGTTGAGGACTGAGACCTCGCCCGCTGCCCGTCAGTAGATGGTTTTGATCTTGCTTTCCGTCCGGGCAAACACCTCGTCCGGCACGAAGAAGTCGCCGGCGAGCGGCCCTGTCGCGCCCGGCGAATAGATGGAAAAATCGCTGACGCCCTCGGCACGCAGCACCTCCTCGTCGATGTAGAAATTGCCGGTCGCCTCGCGCGATGGACGCAGGAATATCGCATGCGCTGCATCGGCCATGATGTCGGGCGAACGGCTCATCGCCGCCACCGACGCGCCGCCCAGAAGATTGCGCACCGCGGCCGTGTCGATGGTCGAGATCGGCCACAGCGAGTTGACGGCGATGCCGTCCTTGGCGAATTCCGCGCTCATGCCCAGCGTGCACATCGACATGCCGAACTTGGCCATGGTGTAGGCGACATGGTTCTTGAACCATTTGGCCACCATGTCGAGCGGCGGCGCCAGATTCAGGATATGAGGATTCTTTGCCAACTTCAGGTGCGGAATGCACATTTTTGAGACCAGGAAGGTGCCGCGCGTGTTGATCTGGTGCATCAGATCGTAGCGCTTCATGTCGGTCTCCAGCGTGCCGGTAAGCTGGACGGCGCTGGCATTGTTGACGCAGATGTCGATGCCGCCGAAGCGCTCCAGCGTCTTGGCGACCGCCTCGGCCACCTGCGCCTCCTCGCGAATGTCGCATAGCACCGGCAGCGCCTTGCCGCCGGCCTGCTCGATCTCCTCCGCCGCCGTGTAGATCGTGCCCGGCAGCTTCGGATGCGGCTCCGCCGTCTTGGCGGCGATCGTCACATTGGCGCCGTCGCGCGCCGCGCGCAGCGCGATCGCCAGCCCGATGCCGCGCGACCCGCCGGAGATGAACAGCGTCTTTCCCTTGAGCGACATTTTTTCTCCGCTTCCTTAACTACATCGCAGGCGCGAACCTTTGCGCGGCAGGCGACCAGAGCGCAAGGCCCGACCCGCCGCGAGCGGGTTACGCTGCGTAGGGTCCAGAAACGAGGTGAGGCGGAACAGGGTCTATTGAGATTCCGGTCAGGCCGAGTCGAGAATGGTGGCTTCCGAGAACCGGAGCGGAGCGTACTTAAAGTACGTGAGCACGCGCATGACCCCAAAATCGGTACGATTTTTGGAAAGGATCATGCGCAAAGTATGAGTGGTACGGCGTCCTTAGCGCGTCCAACAGGACGCGCGGCGCCGTACAAGCGCAGGAAGCCGCCATTCGCAGGCCGGCCTCACCGGAATATCAAT
>NZ_RZOT01000057.1:0-16636 GCF_003999085.1 Mesorhizobium sp. M4A.F.Ca.ET.090.04.2.1 | reverse complement strand
TATTCGATCATAATGGCGATCGGGCCGCTGCGCGGCTTCAAGTCGAGCGCCAGCATCGGCTCCTTGAACCTGTTGAGTGGATCGAGGTTGAGGACGGTCTGCTTCGGCAAAGGCAGGAAGAAGCCAATCGCGCCACCCGCCAGCATGGCGATGGCGGCCGCCATCAACGCAGCCTCGGCGCCATGGGCGTCGGCGACGACGCCCCAGATCCAGCTGCCCAGGGCAATGCCGCCGAAGGTCGCCGTCTGGTAAATCGACAGCACACGGCCCACCACCCAGCGCGGCGTCGACATCTGCACCGTGACGTTGAAATGCGAGAGCGCGATCACCCAGCAGGCACCGCCGACAAGCAGGCCGGCCGACGTCTGCCAGGCATTGTGGCTGACGGCAGCGTTGAAGGCGCAGAGCGCAAAGCCGGCAAAGGCGGCGCGCACCATCGTTTCGCTGGAGAGCAACTGCCTCAGCCGCACGCTGATCAGCGCGCCGCCGACCGCGCCGATGCCGAAAGCGCCGAGCATGATGCCATAGGTCAAGGCATCGCCCTTGACGACGTCGCGCGCCACCAGCGGCAGGAGCGCCAGCACGGCGCCGGCGCTGAAGCCGAAGGCCGAGCCTCTCGCCAGCACCTTGCCGATATTGGGCGACATCGCGACGTAGCGCAGCCCCGCGCCCATCGCCGCGCCGAGTGCCTCGCGCGGCAACGTCGGCGCGGGTACTTCCGGCTTCCAGCGGAACAGCACGACGATCAGTCCGATATAGCTGACGGCATTGGCGGCAAAGGCGGCGGCTGCACCCGCGGCGGCAACGATGACGCCGCCGATCGCCGGGCCAACGCTGCGTGTGATGTTGAAGCCCATCGAGTTGAGCGCGATCGCCGCCGGCACCTTGGCGCGGGGCACCATGTCGCCCACCGAGGCCTGCCATGACGGGCTGTTGAGCGCCGTACCGCTGTCGATCAGGAAGGTAAAGGCAAGCAGCGTCCAAGGTGTCATCCAGCCGAACCAGGTGAACACGGTGAGCAGCGCCGAGACGACCAGCATGAACGACTGCGCCACCAGCATCACCTTGCGCCGGTTGAAGCTGTCGGCGATGGCACCGGCAATGAGCGCGAACAGCATGATCGGCAAGGTGGTCGAGGCCTGGACCAGCGCCACCTGGTAGGAGGAGGTGGCGATCGTGGTCATCATCCATGCGGCGCCGACGCCCTGGATGAGGCCGCCGAAGTTCGAAACAAGGCTGGCCGACCAGACGGCGCGGAAGATGCCGTGCCGGAACGGCGCCAGCGCCGAGACGCGTTCGCTGTCCGGCTCGTCGTCGATCATCCGTGCTGTCCCGCTTCACATGTCGTTGGCCCAGCCGACGCGGATGTCCATCTCCGGAGATGGAGCATGGCGACGCGGGGCGGACCCTTGCCTGAAAAAGATTATGCTCCAACAACAGGATAGCGAGGCAAAAATACGTCCTGGCGCGGCTAAGCCAATGGTCTGGCCGCCTTGGACCAACCGCTGCTCAATGCGCGCGCGCATCCGCGGCGGCCGCATGCAGCGCCTGGGTCAGGCTGTCCGCCGTCTCGCCGCCGGCATTGAGGCGCAGGAACAGTTCCATGCCGACGAGGCGCAGCCTCGAGGCCTCGTCGCGCTTTGCCAGGTCGACAAGGTCTTCGACGGCGGCGGCCGGCCATTTCAAGGCATCGCGCAGATAGCCGCCGCGCAGCAGGCCCTGGCTACCCTGGGTGAAGCCCGACGAGATCTCGAAACCTTTCTTCGGCGCGTAGACATTCTCGCGCGGCAGGTGCTTTTCGGCGACCTTCTTCAAAAGCCACTTGCCGGTCCTGCCGCGCAATTTCTGACGCCTCGGCAAATGGATCGCGAAATCGATCAGCCGGTTTTCGAGGAAGGGAACCCTGAGTTCCACCGAGGCAGCCATGCTCAGCCTGTCGTGTCGGTTGAGCAAGTCCTGCAGATGCGAATAGAGATCGTAGAGGCAAGCTCCGAGGAAGGCGCGATCGCCGAGCGGCGTCACTGGCTCAAGCCGGTCGAATATCCTGGTCTGGAGGAAGTTGAGTTCCGGCGACAGCGCCCTGAGCACGAGATTGCGCTCCGAGGCGGAGCTATTGCCGGTCGATGTCTTGAAGGGCGCATGGCGCATGCGCCCGAATTTGCGATCGAGCCAGCGCCGCGAGCGGAACAGCCGTCCCGGCCATGACCATGCGCGCCAGGGCCGCATGCTTTCGGCCTGCCATTTGTAGCCGCCGAAAAGCTCGTCGGCGCCTTCGCCGGTAAGCAGCACCTTGACGCCGTCGGTCCGGCATTGCTCGGCAAGCGCCAGAAGCCCGACATGGCTTGCGTGCCAGCCGTCGCTCTCAAGATGCCAGACCGCTTTCGGCCAGAGCTCGAGGAACCGGTTCCTGTCGACCGGCACCCGGCGCAGGGGGACGCCGGCGCGACGGCCGGTCCGTTCGGCGTTTTCCGCCTCGCTGCGGCCAAGCCGGGGATCGACGACATAGCCGTGAATCTCCGGCCTGAAGCGCTTCGACAGCGCCGTAATCAGACCGGAATCGACGCCGCTGCTACAGGCCGTGGCGATGCTGGCGTCGGCGATGCAGTGGATATCGACGCTGTCCTCGATCAGCGCTTCGAGCCGCGCCATATGCTCGTCGTCGGAGGTCCGGTCGCCGATGATGCGCGCCGCCTCCAGCACGTCGAGGACGTGCCAGAAGCAGCGCTTCTCGATGCCCGCTTCGGTGATCTTCCAGAGGCCGGCCGGTGGCAGCCGTTCGATGCCGTCGAACAGGCTGTGGCTCGAATCGCGGTGCTGCCAGGCGAGCCGCAAGGTGATCTCGCGCGCATCGATGCGGCGGGCAAAACCGTCGCTGGCGAGGATCGCCTTGTCCTCGGAAGCGAACAGGATCCGCTCGGCCGTCTCGGCCACCGCCATCGGCTTGATGCCGAGGCGGTCGCGGGCGAGCCACAGGGCGTTGTCGCGCGCGTCGAAGTAGGCAAAGGAAAACATGCCGTCGAACAACGGCACGGCCTTTTCAGGACCCCAATGATGCAGGGCCTGCAGAACCACTTCGGTGTCGGAGACGCTGCGGAAAACGCAGCCTTCCGTCTCGATCGTCTGGCGCAGCGAGCGGTAGTTGTAGACCTCGCCATTGTAGGCGAGCACGCCCTCGCCGCATGCGGTCAGCATCGGCTCGCGGGCGGCGGGCGAGGGATCGATGATGGCAAGCCGGCGGTGCCCCAGGGCGAGCCGGCTGCTGCTCCAGCTGTCGTGGTCGTCCGGTCCGCGATGCGCCAGCGCCTGCATCATGCGGGCGATGTCCGACAGGTCGCCGGCGCCGATCGGGTCGCGCTTTCGCCAGACGCCGGCTATTCCGCACATGGCCTGCCGGCCGGTTTAGTCTGCCCCATGATTTTCGAAGACCGCCTGAGACCAGTGGCGCCCACGCCGCGCAATTCACAATCTAGCCGCAACAGGGCTGCCCGCAAGCCGTCCGGTGAGCGCAAGGAGTAGGCACTCCGCCTCCCGCCTCAGAAGCCGTGCTCGATACGCTCGAAGATGACGTTGGTGAAGGCCGATATCTGGCCGCCGATGAACGGGCCGGTCAGTGCCACCACCAGCATGATGGCGACGATCTTCGGCACGAAGGTCAGGGTGATTTCCTGGATCTGGGTCAGCGCCTGGATCAGCGCGATGCCGATGCCGACCGCCATTGCCACCAGCACCACCGGCGCGGAAGCGGTCAGCACCGTCCACACCGCGTACTGGACGATATCGAGCGCGTCGGCCTCGTTCATGCGTTGTGACCCAAGCCGGTCGCTAGCTGGCCGGCTTGATCGTGACGCCGGGGCCGACAGCGACTTCCGTGCCGTTCTGCAGCACCGCGATAAGACCACTGCTGGCCAGGCGCACGGAGGCCACCGTGCCCGACGTCTTGCCGTCAGCGGATGTGATCGAACGGCCGATCAGCGCATCGGCCTGCGACAGGGCCGAGGACTGCATGATCTGGTCGAGCTTGGTGTTGGTCTGCACCGATTGCTCGACCTGCGAGAAGGTGGCGAGCTGGGCGACATACTGCGTCGAGTCCATCGGCTTTGTCGGATCCTGGTTCTTCATCTCGGCGATGAGGAGCTTCAGGAACGACTGGTAATCGACGGCGGTCTTGGAGGTCGACGTGGTGGTCGAATTGGCACCGGTCGGTATGGCGGTCGTCATGTCCACGTTCATCAGTATCGAGCTCCCACGGCCATTGGGCGCGGCGCGCCCGGAACATCGTCGTTGCCGCCAAGCGCGCGGCGTTCGAGCGGATAGAGCGCGCGGATCGCCTTCAACGCCTCATAGATATGGTCCTCGCCGACCATGCGGTCGATCTGCTTCAGCGCACTGCAGATTTCGGCGTCCTCGAAGCTCGCCAGCAGCATGGGCAGCGAGCGTCGGAACATGTCACGCGCCTCCGACGCGCCCGACGGGTTCATCAGCATGACCTGCAGGATGAAGTAGAGCTGCCTGAGCGGAGTCGACGCCTGGTCGGCCTGGATGACGTGGCTTTCGAGCAGGAACTGCACGTCGTTCATCAGCTCGATCGTGACCTTGCGGTCGACGCGGATGACGGCGCCGTTGATGTAGATCTTCTCGTTCGGCTTCAGCGATATCTTCAGCGTGTTGGTCATTGAATGCCATCCCGGATGATCTGGGACACCTCGATCAGGCCCTCGAAATTGTTGGTGCGGCCCTGGCGGATGTCCTCGGCCTCGCGCAGCAGCCACAGGCCGATGGAGATCAGGTTGGCGCGCAGTTCCTTGGGCAGGGCGTTGTCGCTGGAGCCGAGATCCTCGACGAAGGTGGTCCAGATGCGGTTGGTGAAGTGCAGCGCCTCGATCGCTTCCATGGAATCCTGGCCGACCGCGGCCGCGGCCGACAGCATGTCGATCGAGCGGGTGAGCAATTCCCGCTCGCGGTCCTTGGCGTCGGTGACGGAGTCGGTCTGGATGTCGGCGTAGGAGAATTGATACATCGTCGGGGCTCTGCCGTTCCGGTGGAAGTTTTCAGGTCAGGTAATTCAGCAGGCTGAGCTGCTGCAGGCGCGCGGTCAACGCGAAAGAGGTCTCGATATGCTGCGTCAGGTCGGCGACGCGGGTCGCGGCCTCGGCGGGATCGACGCCCTCGAGATCGATGATATGCTTCTCGAACAGGTCGACCTGGGTCTTCATGCGGTCGCTGGCGTCGGAGACACGTTTCTGGGTTAGGCCGACCTCCGAGCGCACCTGGACGATGCCGCCGATGGCCTCGCCGACCAATGTCTGGGCGCGGCTGACGACGGTGTTCTTGGCGGCATCGCTGATGTTGCCGGAGAACAGGTTGGCGACCATCGCCGCCGCCATGGCGAGCTTGCGGATGCCGTCCTCATTGGCGCTGACCGAGGTCTGCGTGGTTTCGTTCAGCGCGATGCGGCTGGTGATCTGCTCGTCGGTGGCGTTCGACCAGGTGCCTTGCCAGCCCGAGCCGAGGAATTGCGGCTCGATGCTGGTGGTGATGAAGTCGTCCATCTGGGCGGCAGTGATGTTGGCCGCGGCCGGGTCGCTCTGGGTGAAGCCGAAATAGGCGACGAAGGAGGCGTCGAAAGCGGCCTTGGCGGGCGAGCCGGCGGCGGTGAAATCGTCGACCGGCTTGACGTCGGTGTTGGTGCCGGCGAACAGATACTCGCCATTCACGCTGGTGTTTAGGATGCCGGTCATCTGCTGCAGCGCCGACGCGCCGGCCTGCTGGGTGATGCTGGTCGAGGAATCGCCGGACACGGCGCTGGTCAAGGCCGAAAGAAAGTTCTGCGCGACGTCGGAGAGCTGGCCAAGCGCATCCTGCGTCGATGTCAGCCGGGCGGCGACCAGCGCGTTGGAATCGATGATGCCGTTCAGCCGGTCGAGATCGCGCTGGAAGGTCACGGCCTGGGTCGTGCGCCCGCCGAGCGCCAGGCCGACATCGGCGACCTTGCCGGTCGTTGACTCCTTCGTCGCCTTGACCAGATCGGACTGCATGCGCATCTGCTGGTAGCGCATGGCGTTGGATATTGCGGCTGAGGAGACGGCTGTCGCTTTCATCGATTATCCCACGGCATTCATCAGGGCGTCCAGCATGTCGTCGACGGTCTTCATCATGCGGGCGGAGGCCTGGTAGGTGTGTTCGAGGTCGAGCAGCAGCGACATTTCCTGATCGACATTGACGCCAGTGTCGTTGGACAGCGCCTCGGCCGTGCGCGTCGCCAGCGCCTCCTTGGCGTCGGCGGTGGTCGAGGCCTGCTGGCGCACGCCTTCGAACCAGCCGATCGAGTTGGCGGCGTAGTCGGCGACGCTGGATGTCGCCGTGATACCGGCGGCGGCATCGAAAGCCATCGGCTGGTCGAGCCGGTCGCCATAGGCGATCAGGAGGTTGGCGTAGGACGAGCCGGAAGTGTTGAGGACATAGGCAGCGCCATTGGCGCCGCCGTCGCGCAGCAGCGCCGGGGTCATGGCGGCGTTGACGCTGATCGAGCCGGCAAGGCCGTCGACCAGCGTGCCGGCGGCGGGAATGCCGGGCGCGCCGGACCAAGTAAACAGGCCGGCGGCATCGGGCTGCGACGAGGAGGTCTCGGCAAAGGCGGTGATGAGCCCGCGGGCGGTCTCGTCGAGCTGGCTCTGCATGGTGGCGGCGACGCCGTCGCGCAAGGTGATCAGGCCGGCGAGCTTGCCGACGGCGCTGGTATTGCCGCCGCTGCCGGCCGAGAGCGGCACGTTGTCGATGGAGATGGTGTTGCCGGGAGTGCCGGCGGTGTAGCCGGACGAGGGCGTGAAGGTCACCGAGCGCGGCACCGTCTCGAACAGCGTCGTGCCGTCCGTGGTGGTGATGACCATGTCGTTGTCGCCGCGCGTGAAGGTCGAGACGGGAACATATTCGGCGATCTTCTTCAGGATCGCGTCGCGCTGGTCGAGTGCGTCGGACACGTCGGTGCCCGAACGGGTTCCGGAAATGACGGCCTTGTTGGCGTCCTGGAACTGGCTGAGCAGCTTGTTGAGGTCATCGACCGCGGTGGCGATCTGACCGTCGGTCTGGGTGCGGAAATCCTGGATCGCCTGGGTGCCGTCATTCAGCGAGCGCACGACGTCCCTGGCCGCGTCGATGACGCTGGCGCCCAGATTCTGGTTGGACGGCGTCGTCGCGTAGAGTTGCAGCGCCTGCTGCAGATTGGCGATCGCGGTCGAGGGCGAGGACGCGTTGTCGACGCCGTTGACGGCCAGCTCCAGCTGGTCCATACCGCTGTAAAGCGCGCTCTGGCCGCTCCATGCGGAGAGCGCGCTCAAATTCTGCCGGAACAGGAGGTCGTTGGCCGCCCGCTGGATCTCCACCGAGCGGGCGCCCGGCGCCGTGCTGGTGACGACAGCCGTGCGGCGGGCATAGTCGCTATTGGAAGCATCGGCGACATTGCGCGAGACGATGCTGGTCTGCTTCGAGGTGGTCAGGAGCGCCGACTGTGCGATGCTCAAGGCGGAGGTCAGCGACATGCGGGTCTTTCACGGGCCGGGGCCCGACAGTTATCTCTTCAGGTTGACAAGGACATCCATCAGGTCGGAACCGGTCTGGAAGACTTTCGAATTGGCGGTGTAGCTGCGCTGCGCCGCGATCATGTTGGTCAGTTCCTCGGCGATATCGACGTTGGAATTTTCCAGCGCGCCGGAGACGATCGAGCCGAGCTTGCCTTCATTGGCGAAGCCGATGCGCACCGCGCCGGAATCGGTGCTCTGCGCGTAGACGTTGCCAGGCAGGGCGGTGAGCCGGTCCGGGCTCGTCACGTCGGCCAGCGGGATCTTGTAGAGCGGCTTGGTGGAGCCGTCCTCATACTGTGCGTAGATGATGCCGTCCTGGCCGATCTGGATTTTCTCGATCGTGCTCGGCGCGTTGCCGTTGACCTCGGCCTCGGAAACCGTGAAGCCGGTGCCGAGCTGGGTCAGCTTCGACATGTCGAGGTCGAGGGTGGAGCCGTTCGGCACGGTGAAGGAGATGCCGGTGGTGGCGCCGGTGAGCTTGCCGGTGGTGGTGTCGAAAGTCAGGTTGGCCGAGGCCAGCGCGCCGCCGGTATAGGGGAAGGACGTGCCGGCCGTGGCCTTGGACTGGTCGAAGACCGAGACCTCCCAGGCGCCTGAGCCGGTGTTGGTGAAATAGACGTCGAGCAGCACCTTGTTGCCGAGATTGTCGTAGGCGACCAGCGACGACTTCGAGGTGTATTCAGCGGTCGCGCTGTTGCTGGACGGCAAGGCGCCCGCAGGCGGGGTGGCACCCGCCGGCAGATTGCCGCTGAAGACGCCTTCGGTGCTCGGCGTCGCGGTCATTTCCTGGTCGGAGATCTGCACGGGCTCCAGGCCCTCGAAACCGTTGGCCGTCGCCGCAGGATCGCCATTGGCGTAGCTGTAGGCCATCAGCTGATAGCCGGCGGCATTGACCAGCCTGCCCTGGGCGTCGGCGACAAAGGCGCCGGCGCGGGTCAGATAGGGCGTGCCGCTCGGATCCTGCACGACAAAGAAGCCATCGCCGTTTACGGCAAGGTCGGATACCGAGGTGGTGTATTGCAGCACGCCTTGCGAGCTGATGGCGGAGCGGATCGTCGTCGTGACGCCGCCCGAATTGTAGGCGCCGCCGGTGCCCGGCATGATCAGCGTCGAGAATTCGGCGGAGGAGCGCTTGTAGCCCGTAGTGTCGGAGTTGGCGATGTTGTCGGCGACCGTGGACAGGCGATTGGCCTGCGCGTTCATGCCGGAGACGCCGGTCCGCATCATTCCGTAGAGGCTCATCGAAACGTCTCCTCAATACCCACGACGGTGGGGCCCATGACAGTGGCCGCGAGCCTATGCCGCGTGTCTTGCGCGAGGCTGGCGCGGGTTTCGGCCATCAGAACACCAGCCGGTAGCCGAGGAAGCGCTTGGAATCGATCGGATCATGGCCGAGCTTTTCGCGCAGCTTCTTGCGCAGCTTGCTGATGTGGCTTTCCACCACGTTCTCCTCGACCTCTTCGTCGAAGATGCCGTAGATGGCGTTGAATACCTGGGTCTTGGTGACCCGTCGGCCGCGGTTGCTGGCGAGATATTCGAGGATGCGTCGCTCGCGGCGCGGCAGAGGCAGCGGCTCGCCGTCGATCTCCGGATCACGGCCGTCCATGAAGATGCGCATCGAGCCGACCTCGGTATAGGTCACGTCCTCATGCGCGCGGCGGCGGATGGCGGTGATGCGGGCCAGAATCTCGCGGATGTGAACCGGCTTGCGGATGACGTCGTCGACGCCGCTCTCGAACAGCCGCAGCGTGTTTTCGAGCGAGTGCTGTTCGCTGAGCGCGATCACCGGTGCGCCGGTGCGGTCGCGGATCTGTCGCGGCGAGATCGCACCCTCGCGGCAGTCGCCGATGAGGAAGGCCCTGACCGAGCGCAGATCGGTGTCGGCGGCCGAGCTCACCCACTCCCCGAACTCGCTCGGCGCGAAGCCCGCGCTGGCGACCCCCTCGCGATCGAAAAGTGAGCTGTAGCCTTCAGTTACGAGCTCACGCTCGTCTACGATCACGATCATCGGCCCGCCCTCCGAATCATCTCATTTGCCCCGTGGAAGGAGGCGTAACCGGTGGCGGGAATCCTGAACAACCGTCATTTCTTGTAGCTATTTTCTTGGGAGTTTTTTGGGGACCCGAAAATAAGCGCGGTCGCATGGGTCTATCGACTGTGTGTCGACGCTTGCCGTTTCGAGCGAAGCGGCAGGCGCCGCGAGGTCAGAAAGATCCTGTGCGCCCGTGAGTGACCATGCATCTATGGATTGCAGAAGGCGCGGGCGTTGGGCGTCCATTTGCCGAAGCCGGTGGCGACCATGTTGGCGATGACGCGACAGACATAGACCTTCTGCGCGGGGTCGTTGTCGGGGCCGGCGTGATAGCGGGCCACCGCCATCGACCAGGTCACGTGGCGGGCATGCAGGCTGGCCAGGAAGCGCGCCGCGTAGTCGACATTCTGGCGTGGGTCGAGCATGTCGTCGACGCTGCGGAAATGCGACGCGTGATAGTGATGGTTGATCTGCATGCAGCCGAGATCGATCAGCGTCTTGCCCTCGCGGCGGGGCGTTCTCGAACGTCGCCATGGCTTCGGCACGGCTCCGCGGAAAAACAGCTTTTCCTTCTATATTCATAGCGTTAGGCTGGAGGCTGCCCTTGTTTCCGGTTTCCGTCAGGCCAACCGCATAGAGGATGCCGGCCGGCACGCCGTAGCGGTCGGCGGCGCGCAGGATCTCGGGTTCGCAAGGATTGGCGGCGGCGCTCGCGGCGCTGATGGCGGCGCTAGATAAACATGCCGTCGCCAGTGCGCTCGCGAGCAGGCGAAGCAGCGCGGCCGCTGTCCGGTGTGTCATTGCTGTTGTTCCTTCCCGGCTGCTGACCGCCGGAGCCGGCATTGTTGCCGCTCGAGTTGCCGGGCTGAAAGGCGGATTGCTCGCGGCCTGGCGACATCGGCAGCGAGCTGTTGGCGTCGACGCGCGCGGCGGCTGGCGTTGCTATCGAAGGTTGCATCACCGTGACCGTGTCGACGTCGAAGCCAAGGTCGCGCAAGGACCTGGTGATCGCCTCGCTGTCGGCGGTGAGACGGCGGTGCGCCTCGTGCGTTTCCGGCTTCAGCTCAATCGAAAGTTGGTCCCCGGAAAGCCGCAGGCTGGCGGTGACCATGCCGAGTTCGGCAGGGTGAAGCTCAATCTTCAATATATGTGTCGGAATGGCAACAGAAGCGGCCGGTTGCGAGCCTGTCGAGGTGGTCGAAAACGCCTGCGGCAGACCCTTGTCCGAGGCCAGCGCGTCGATCAGCGCCGATGCCGTCTGACTTAGCGGGTTCTGCGCCGGAGCCGGGAAGCTCTGCTCGGCGACGACGTCGATGCGTGCGGCCGACGATGACTGCTTTGCCTGTTCCGAAGGCGTGGCCGAACGGATCGCGTCAAGGGCTTTCGACGACGGCGCAGATCGCTTTGCCGGCGATGCCGGCACGTCCGCGGGCGTCTGGTCCTCCGGTGGCGATGCGGCTCCATCGTCCCGGCGCGGCAGGTCCTTGAAGACGGCTCTGATGGCTTCCGGCTGCCGGAGCTTCCCGGGGAAGTCTTCGGCGCTCGCGGCGCGCTCGGATCGCGAGAATGCACCGGGATCAGGGATCTGGAGGCCGGGCGTTGCGTCCGATTTCTTCAAGGTGGAGAGCAACTGAGCCGGCGGCTGGCCGTCCGGCGCCGGCTCACTCGCCTGGCCATCGCCGGCGTCTTCCTGTCCGCCCGCCTTGGCCGACGCCTGGAAGCGGCCGATATCGTTGAGCGCCATCAGCAATGGCAGGCTGTCCTGAAGTGGGCTCGCATTTGCGCTCCGCGCGGCCGTGTCGGTCTCCTTCGAGGCCTTGTCCGTATCAGTATCGGCATCGCTGTCGACGGCCTTGCCGGCTGGCGGCTTTGGCGCGGCGGTCGTCGCCGTAGCGTTGCCGTCAGGCTGCGCCTTGCCGGCGTTGGCAAACGCCCGCCGGTTCCATCGCGCATCGTGGGGTCCAGTCTCGGCCGGTTGCTGGTTTTCCTGGGCGGACTGCTTTTCGGCGTCGCGCAGCAGGTCGCCGAAGCTCGTGGCCTCGTTCTTCGCCGCCGGCGCCGCCGACTTGGACGTCACGTTTGTGGAGACAAGTCCCGTGAGGGCATGGCCGAGGCTGGAGGTCATTTGGGAGCTGCTCCAAGCAGTTGGTCGATCTTGTTGAGTTGGCGGCGCGTCTGCAACATCGCGGCGTCGGTGGCGTCCTGCGGATCGAGGCCGGCTGACGATTCCGGCGTCGGCGAGGGCTGAGCCGCCGCCGTCCCGGCAGATGCCGCTGCCACTGCCGGCGCTTCGGCCGCGGCCGGCTCCGGCGCCGACGGCGCGGCCGTTGCCGGGGCCGGCATATCCGGGGCGAACGATGCCGAGGGCTGCGCGTCCGCCGGTTTCGTTGCGGAAGCGGAGGCCTCGACCGCCGGCTGCTCGGACATCGCGCCCTCGACCGGCGGCAAGTCAGCGTCTTCCTGTCTCTCCGCCGCAGCGATCTCGGCGGCGGGTTTCCCAGGCGCAGATTTGGCGGCGTCGGTGTCGGGCTTCTCGACGGCCGGGACCGCCGGCCGCGCGACAACTTCGCCGGCGACGGCTTGCGCGGCATCGAGCAGCGCACGGTCGCTTTCCGAGAGCTTGCCGCGATCGATCTTCTTCAGCTTGGCGCGCACATCGTCGATGGTGCTCGAAGTCACCGTGGACAGGCTGGAATAGAGCTGGGCGCGCGGGTCGTCCTCATTGCCGTTACCGTCGCGGCCTTTCTCAGCCATGGCCGAGGCGAAGGTGGAGAGCGCGGTCAGACCGTCGATCGCCGCCCGGCGGGCGATACGCAGATAGATCACCTTCTCGCGCTCGGGATCCATCATCGAGGTGATGTCGGCCAGCTTGTCCTGGCTGACCGCCATGTGCAGTTGAATGACGCCGGAGACGAAGGAATCGGCGAACTGGCTGGCATAGGGCGAGTGGAGATAGCTGGCGACATATTGGGTGGAGGCGAGTGCGAAGCGCGCCGCATCGCCCTGCTGCGCGGCAATGCCGACCGAGCGGCGAAGCGCTGCTTCCTCGACCAGCGTGCCTGGGCTGAGCAGGCGGGCATTGTCGAGCAAAGCGAGCGCCGCGGCCGGCTGTTCGGTGGCCAGCAGCGAGCCCTTGACCAGCGCCAGGAAGGCGCCGAGGTCGGTGGGCAGCGCCATCGGGTCGATCGGCTTAAGCGTTTCGATCGCCTCGGCCGGCCGGCCGTTGAGATAGCTGATGATGCCCCTGGCGATGGCGAGGCTTTGCGGGTCGGTCTCGGCACGCGAGGCGGCAGCCTCGACGGTGACGGGATTGCCGCCGCTCATGCCGTAGACGAGCAGGGCGCGAAAGTTCTTCGGTTCCTTGAAATCCGCCGCATCCGCCGCGCGCAGACGCGCATCGGTCATTTCGAGCAGCTTGGCCTGCATCGGCAGCGCCGCGTGGTCGCCGGCGGCGATGCGGTCCTGCACGAGCTGCAGCGAACGCACCAGTTGGTACGGCTGCAGGGCCTCCTCGGCAATGCCCGCCGATGGCGCCGCGGCGCTCAGCAGCAGCAGGCCGATGGCGCGGCCGATGACGGTCGCACCTCTCATCCGCCCGTCGCCATCAGGATCTCGATACGCCGGTTGGCGGCCGCCAGCGGATCGGCCGCATCCTTCGGCTGGCGGTCGGCGAAGCCCGCGACCTCGGTGATGCGGCGCTCGTCGACGCCGCCGCGCACCAGCATGTAATAGGCCGAATGCGCGCGCGCGGTGGACAGGCGCCAATTGTCGTAGGTGTCGCTGCGGAACGGCCGTGAATCGGTATGGCCGTTGATGCTGATCGTGCCTTTCTGGCTGTTGACGATGCGGCCTATCTTCTCCATGGCCAGCACCAGCTCGCGGCGCGGCAAGGCCGAGCCGATCTCGAACATGCCGAAATCCAGCTGGTCGGTGATCGAGATGACGACGCCCTTGTCGGTCGCCTCGACCGAGACGCCGTCATGCAGCTTGTCGCCCGGCTTGAAGGCTTCGGCCAGCTGCTGCTTGACCTCGGCTGCCGCCGCGACGGTGGCAGCGCTCGGCGCCTTTTCGCCGACATCGGGTCTTGCCGCCGCTTCGGCCTTCGCGGCTTCCGGCTTTGCGGTCTCGGCCTGCTCCTTGTTCTCGGTGCCTTCGCCTGCCGCCGCTTCGCCCTTAGTAGCTTCGCCTTTTGCAGCCTCGCCCTTGGCGGCTTCGACCTTCGCGGTTTCAGCCTTTGCCGTCTCCGGCTTGGCATCCGCCTTGTCGAGAGCCGTTTTCGCCAGGGGTTCGAGCGGCGCGTCGATCACCGGCGGCGTGGCCTTGACCTTCGGCACCTGAGTCTCAGCGACCTTTTCGCCAGGCTTTGCTGGATCGCCATCGATCTTGGCGCGCTCGGCGCTTGCCTCGGCGCCGGGCGCGGCAACCTGCTGCGACCAGAAGTCCGGCGCGAAGGGATCGCGGTAGGAATCGCCGCCGGAAGCGCCGGTCGCCGGGCCGGCATTCTGCGCGCCGCCTTCGCCCTTGGCGCTGACATTCTGCATCACACCGGTATCGGTGGCGATCTCCGACAGCACGGCGTACGGATCGGCAAACAAATGTTCGTCGGAAAGGTCGGAGTTCTGCGAGGCTTCCTTCGTCTGCCTGCGATCCGAGGATCCGGCCCCGCCCTTGCCGTCCTCGCCGGCCTTGCTGGCGCCGTCCTGCGGGTTGTCGGCCGTCAGCCCAACCTTGCTCGGACCGTCGCCGAGGTCCTCCAGGCCCTTGCGGCTGGAATTGCGGTCGATCAGCTCGACCGGATTGAAGTAGCTGGCGACGGCCGCCTTGGTCTGCTCGTTGGCGGCATTGATCAGCCACATGACCAGGAAAAAGCACATCATGGCGGTCATGAAGTCGGCGAAGGCGATCTTCCAGACGCCGCCATGATGACCGTCGTCGTGACCGTCATGATTGCGCTTGACGATGATGATCTCGTGCCTGGCCTCACCGGCATCGACAGCGCTCATGAGAGAACCTCGGACAGCGAAGCCGACCACTCGGCGATGCGCGTCTCGAACACCGCCTCGTCGATGACGACGGCCAGGTCGAAGCCGGGCGACTCGACGAAATCGAGCTGGGAGGCGCGCGTGTCGAGCGAGGCCGCCAGCGTTTCGAACAGGGACAGCGGACCGCGCACGGCGATGCGCACCGCCTCGGAGTCGGCGACGGCCTCGCGGATCGTGCGCGCAAGCGCGTCCAGAGAGCGCTTCTGCAGGTCATCGCTGACCATGCCGCCGATGATGCGGGCAAGGGTGGCGCCGACGAGTTCGGTGACACGCGCCTCCATGGCATCGATGCGCGTGGCGACGGCCTGGCCGACATCGCCGCCGAAGCCTTCGAGAAAGACCTTTGCCTCGTCGGCGTTGGCCTGGCGCTCGGCGTCGAGCGCGGCGTGGTGGGCAGCGGCGAGGCGCGCCTCGAGCGCCGTTTCCGCATCGGCGACCGCTTCGGCGATCAAAGTGCCGATGTCTGCCTGAGGCGCGGGTTCGTCCGGGTTGCGTTCGGGTTCGGCCGCGGCCTGCGGGTGGCCGGCGCGGGGACTGCGGGTTCCGAAATCGGGCAGAAGATCGAAGAGGGCTGCTGAGGGCATGGTCTATCCGGCGACTTCCTGGGCGGCCCATTTGCGCAGGATCTGCGCGGTGCGCTCCTCGTTAAGGTCGACCATGCGGGCGAGCCGCTCCTGCGGCGCGGGCCTGATCTTCTGGCGAAGGTCGTCAAGCGGGGTGGTGCCCGGGCGGCCGCCCGGCAGCGCGCCGGCCTGCGCGGCGGTTCCGTCGGAACCGATCGCCGCCACCGCGGGCTCGGGCGTCGGCAGCGAGCGCTGGACCTCGTCGAAGCTCGGGCCGGCGATGGCCGGCTTGGCGGACGCCGTCAGGGCCGCGGCCATCGGCCTCAAGCCGAAGAAGGCGACCAGGAACACCACGACGATGAAGGCCCCGGCATTGATCATGGTGCCGGTATATGTCCCGATCGAGGCCATGATGCCCGGCTGCTCGATCGGCTCGCCGTCGAGCCCGTCGATGAACTCGACCGCGGAGACGTCGATGACGTCGCCGCGTTTGTCGTCGAAGCCGGTGGCCGAGGCCACCATCTTCTGGATGTCGGCGACGCGCTTGGCGATCTGCTCGGGCGTGGCGTCCTTGCCGAGAATGGTCGCCAGGCGCTGCTGGTTGACGACAACGGCGATCGACATCTTGGTGACCGTATAGCCGTTGGAGACGGTAGCTATCTTCTTGGAGTTGATCTCGTAGTTGGTGATCTCCTCCTTGCGGTCGTTCTGCGAGGTCGATTGCGGTCCCTCGGTGCTGGCCGCCTGGGTCTCGGGCAGGTTCTGCTCGACGCTGGTCGGGGTCGAGGCCTGCTTCTGATTGCTGTTCTCGTTGGTGCGCACCGACTGCACGGAGCGCTCGACGCGGGACTCCGGATCGAAGATCGTCTCTTCGGTCTGGCGGGTGTCGGTGTTGACGTCGGCCTTGACGCTGGCGCGGAAATTGTCGGGGCCGAGATAGGGGGTCAGCGCGCGGCGGATGTTGTCGCCGATCTGCGCCTCGACCGTCTGCTCGACGCCCAGCGTGCGGGCCGCGCTGGTGTTGGACGGGTCGTCGCCGGCGGCCAGCAGGTTGCCATTGGAATCGAGCACCGTCACCTTGTCGGCCGCCAGGCCGGGAACGGCGGCGGCGACCAGGTGACGGATCGACATGGCGCTCTTTTCGGCGTCGATACCGGCATAGCGGATGACCACCGAGGCCGAGGGCTGCTGCTCGTCGCGGCGGAAATTGGCGCGCTCGGACATGACGATGTGGACGCGCGCCGCCTTGATGCCGGCGATCGACTGGATGGTGCGCGCGATCTCGCCCTCCAGGGCGCGCACCCTTGTGATCTGCTGCATGAAGGATGTCAGGCCGAGCGAGCCGACATTGTCGAACAGCTCGTAGCCGGCATTGGCGCTGGTCGGCAGGCCCTTCTCGGCGAGCATCATGCGAGCCTGCGC
>NZ_RZOT01000579.1:0-3636 GCF_003999085.1 Mesorhizobium sp. M4A.F.Ca.ET.090.04.2.1 | reverse complement strand
CGGCATGCTTGACCACCGGCACCACCAGCCCGGACGGCGTCTGCGCGGCGATGCCGATATGGACGCCGCCATGCTGGTGGATGATGCCGGCCTCGTCGTCGAAGATCGCGTTGATGCTCGGCTGGTCGGCGATCGCCTTGACCATCGCCCGCATCAGGAACGGCAGCAGCGTCAGCTTCGGCCGGTCCTGCCGCTTTTCCTTGTTCAGCGTCGCGCGCAGCTCCTCCAGTGAAGTGACGTCGATCTCCTCGACATAGGTGATGTGCGGGATGCGCGATTTGGCGAGCGCCATCTTCTCGGCGATCTTGCGCCGCAGCCCGATAACCTTGATGTCCTCGACATTGTCCTTGCGAGCAAGACCGGAGGTTTTGGCGACCTGCGGCCCGCGCGCCAGGAACGCCTCGATATCCTCATGGCCGATGCGGCCGGCCGGGCCGGAACCCGCGACCTGCCTGAGGTCGATGCCGGCTTCCCTGGCGCGCAGCCGGACGGCGGGCGAGGCCAAAGGCTTCTCGCCTTCGGGACGCGGCGCGCCGGAAACCAAGTTCCGTGCCGCCCCATTTGCGGGAGCGGGCGCCGGCTTCGCTTTCGGCTCGGCGGCCTTTGACTGCGCCTTCGGGCTCGCCGGAGCGGCCTCGGGTTTCGGGGTTGGGAGCTTGGCTGGCGGTTCGGCCTTGATGGCCTCTTCCGCCGCATCGCTCTGCGGCTTCACATTGCCCTCGCCCGCAACCTTCAGCCGCACGATCGGCGAGCCGATCGCCACCGTGTCGCCGATCTCGGCGCCCAGCCACAGGATCTCGCCGTCGACCGGCGAGGGAATCTCGACGGTCGCCTTGTCGGTCATCACCGCGGCCAGCACCGTGTCCTCGCGCACCAGGTCGCCGACCTTCACATGCCATTCGACCAGCTCGGCCTCGGCGACGCCTTCACCGACATCCGGCAGCTTGATGACGTGCTCGCCCATGGTCAGGCCTCCCTTCAAGCTTCCAGCGTTTCGACGAGCGCGCGGCCGACCCTGGCCGGGCCGGGAAAGTAGTCCCACTCCTGCGCATGCGGATAGGGCGTGTCCCAGCCGGCGACGCGCACGACCGGCGCTTCCAGATGGTAGAAGCAGTGCTCCTGCACCAGCGCCGAGAGCTCGGCGCCGAAGCCCGAGGTCAGCGTCGCCTCGTGCACCACCACGCAGCGTCCGGTCTTCGTCACCGAGGCGACGATCGTGTCGAGATCGAGCGGCAGCAGCGTCCTCAGATCGATGATCTCGGCGTCTATGCCGGTCTCCGTGGCCGCCGCCTCGGCGACATAGACCATCGTGCCGTAGGCGAGCACCGTGATCGCGGCGCCCTGCCTGCGGATCGCCGCCTTGCCGAGCGGCACCGTGTAGTGGCCGTCGGCAACCTCGCCCAGATCATGCTTCGACCACGGCGTTACCGGACGGTCGTGGTGGCCGTCGAACGGACCGTTGTAGAGCCGCTTCGGCTCGAGGAAGATCACCGGATCGGGATCCTCGATCGCCGCGATCAGCAGCCCCTTGGCGTCGGCAGGGTTGGACGGCACGATGACCTTCAGGCCGGAGACGTGGGTGAACAGCGCTTCCGGGCTCTGGCTGTGCGTCTGGCCGCCGAAGATGCCGCCGCCGGTCGGCATGCGGACCACGATCGGACAGGTGAAGTCGCCGTTCGAGCGATAGCGCAGCCGCGCCGCCTCCGAAACGATCTGGTCGTAGGCCGGATAGACATAGTCGGCAAACTGCACCTCGACGCAGGGCTTCAGCCCATAGGCGGCCATGCCGATGGCGGCGCCGACGATGCCGGCTTCGCTGATCGGCGCATCGAAGCAGCGGCTCTTGCCGTATTTGGCCTGCAGGCCTTGCGTGCAGCGGAAGACGCCGCCGAAGAAGCCGACATCCTCGCCGAACACGACGACGCGTTCGTCGCGCCCCATCGACACGTCCATGGCGTCGCGGATCGCCTCGATCATGGTCCGTCTGGGCATGGTCAGACCCCCGCCTGCTGGCGCTGTCGCCTGAGATGCGGCGGCATCTCGGCATAGACGCCCTCGAACATGTCGCGCGTAGACGGCTTGCCGCCGGCGTGCAGCGTGCCGTGGCTCTCGGCCTCCTTTTGCGCGGCGATCACCGTCTCGAGGATTTCGGCTTCCGCCTGGGCATGGCGCTCGTCCGACCAGACGCCGCGCTGGATGAGATGGTTCTTCAGCCGCACGATCGGGTCGCCGAGCGGCCAGGCGTCGGACTCCGCCTTCGGTCGGTAGGCGGACGGATCGTCCGAGCTCGAATGTGCGCCGACCCGGTAGGTGACATATTCAACCAGCGTCGGCCCGAGATTGCGGCGCGCCCGCTCGATCGCCCATTTCGCCACCGCGTGGACGGCGAGATAGTCGTTGCCGTCGACGCGCAGCGAGGGGATGCCGAAGCCGAGGCCGCGCGCCGCGAAAGTGCCGGAGCCGCCGCGCGCAATGCCCTGGAAGGTCGAGATCGCCCACTGATTGTTGACGACATTGAGCACCACCGGTGCCTTGTAGGTCGAGGCGAACACGAGCGCTGCATGAAAATCGGACTCCGCCGTCGAGCCGTCGCCGATCCAGGCGGCGGCGATGCGCGAATCGTTGGAGATCGCCGAAGCCATCGCCCAGCCAACGGCCTGGATGTACTGCGTCGCTAGGTTGCCGGAGATGGAGAAGAAGCCGTGCTCCTTCGACGAATACATGATCGGCAACTGCCGGCCCTTCAGCGGATCGGCCTCGTTGGAATAGATCTGGTTCATCATCGTGACCATCGGGTAGCCGTCGGCGATGAGCAGCCCGGCCTGCCGGTAGGTCGGGAAGTTCATGTCGCCCTTGGCCAGCGCCTTGCGGAAGGCGCAGCTCACCGCCTCCTCGCCGAGATGCTGCATGTAGAAGGAGGTCTTGCCCTGGCGCTGCGCCATCTGCATGCGCGCGTCGAAGGTCCTGAGCGTCATCATATGGCGCAGGCCCTCGAGCAATTCCTGGTCGGAAAGCAGCCCGGCCCACGGCCCGACCGCCTCGCCGTCGCGGTTGAGCACGCGGATGATCGAGAACGCCATGTCGCGGATGGTGCGCGGATCGACGTCGATCTCCGGTCGCGGCGCCGATCCGGCCTTGGGGATGGTCACATTGGAGAAATCGGGCGTGCCACCCGGCCGCACCTCGGGCTCGGGAACATGGAACCGCAACATTCCAGCATCGGCCATGACCTACGTCCTCCAATGTTGCCGGTGCGATAGTTGCACATCCGCGCCGCTAATTCATCGGCCAGATGACGGGCCGTCCCCCGGCTTCTCGGCTGATCAAGGCCGATACGGCGCGCTGGCGACAAGATGCAGATATGACGGCGAAATTTCTTGTCGATGTTTTCGCCCGCCACGCAATTTGGCGAATGGCTGTGACCGGTCTGGCGCAAGAGCTTGAAATGCCCGGACCACGTAGGCGTTCGGGTAACTGTCGAGGCCAGTGCTGCCCCTCACCTGCCTGCCGGCACCTTTGTAACTTGTCCCGTGCCGACTCTGCTATTGCAGCAGGTGCGGTGGCGGACGAGAGACCGGAGCATCTTTGGGCCTTGAAGCCCGTGGGAGAGCGAGGGTCTTCGTCCGCCGTTCCATC
>NZ_RZOT01000578.1:0-3660 GCF_003999085.1 Mesorhizobium sp. M4A.F.Ca.ET.090.04.2.1 | reverse complement strand
GAGGTCGTCGCCCGCGCCAACGCTACCGAATATGGGCTCGTCGCCTATGTCGTGACCGAAAGCGGCGCCCGGCAGGCGCGCATGGGCCGCGCGCTGGATTACGGCATGGTCGCCATCAACCGGGTGAAGATCACCGGCGCGCCGATCCCGTTCGGCGGCGTCAAGCAGTCCGGCATCGGCCGCGAAGGCTCGCGCCACGGATCAGAGGCCTTTACCGACCTAAAATACCTGTGTCTCGATGTGGCCTAGGACCGCCCGGACCGCCGTCCTCAAGGAGTGAAAAAGATGCTTGAACAATCCAACGAACTCTCAGCCTGGGACCGTGACCACTTCTTCCATCCCTCGACGCATATGGGCACGCATGCGCGGGGCGAGTCACCGGCGCGCGTCATGGCCGGCGGTGAGGGCGTCACCGTCTGGGACAACAATGGCAAGAAAAGCATCGACGCCTTCGCCGGGCTCTATTGCGTCAATGTCGGTTATGGCCGCCAGAAGATCGCCGATGCCATTGCCACCCAGGCAAAGAGCCTCGCCTACTACCACGCCTATGTCGGCCACGGCACCGAGGCCTCGATCACGCTCGCCAAGATGATCGTCGACCGTGCGCCCGAGGGCATGTCGAGGGTGTATTTCGGGCTCTCCGGCTCGGACGCCAACGAGACCAACATCAAGCTGATCTGGTACTACAACAACGTGCTCGGCCGGCCGGAGAAGAAGAAGATCATCTCGCGCTGGCGCGGCTATCACGGCTCGGGCGTGATGACGGGCTCGCTGACCGGGCTCGACCTGTTCCACAACGCCTTCGACCTGCCGCGCGCGCCGATCCTGCACACCGAGGCGCCCTATTACTTCCGCCGCGCCGACCGCTCGCAGAGCGAGGAGCAATTCTCGCAATATTGCGCCGACAAGCTGGAAGAAATGATCCTCGCCGAAGGTCCGGAGACGGTCGCGGCCCTCATCGGCGAGCCGATCCTCGGCACCGGCGGCATCGTGCCGCCGCCGGCCGGTTACTGGGAAAAGATCCAGGCGGTGCTGAAGAAGTACGACGTGCTGCTCGTCGCCGACGAGGTGGTGACCGGCTTCGGCAGGCTCGGCACGATGTTCGGCTCCCACCATTACGGTATCAAGCCGGACCTAATCACCATCGCCAAGGGCCTGACCTCTGCCTATGCGCCGCTTTCCGGCGTCATCGTCTCCGACAAGGTCTGGCAGGTGCTGGTCAAAGGCTCCGACAAGCTCGGCTCGCTCGGCCATGGCTGGACCTATTCGGCGCATCCGATCTGCGTTGCCGCGGGCGTCGCCAATCTCGAACTGATCGACGAGATGGACCTGGTCAGGAACGCCGGCGAGACCGGCGCCTATTTCCGCGCCGAGCTTGCCAAGGCGGTCGGCGGCCACAAACATGTCGGGGAGGTGCGTGGCGACGGGATGCTGGCGGCGATCGAATTCGTCAAGGACCGCGACGACCGCGCCTTCTTCGATCCGGCGCTGAAAGTGGGGCCGCAGATCGCCACGGCACTCGCCGCAAGCGGCGTCCTCGGCCGCGCCATGCCGCAGGGCGACATCCTCGGCTTCGCGCCGCCGCTCTGCCTGACGCGCGAGGAAGCCGACACGGTGGTGGCGAAGACAGCGGACGCGGTGAACGCCGTGTTTGCCAGCCTCTGAGACGGGGGATGAATGCCGTGACCAGAACCATTCCGGCCACAATGGCCGCGGTCCAGCTCACCGGCCATGGCGGTCCGGAAAAGCTCGTCTACCGCACCGACGTCAAGGTGCCTTGGCCGGCTGCCGGCGAGGTGCTGGTCCAGGTCAGCGCCTGCGGCATGAACAACACCGACGTCTGGGTGCGGCAGGGCGCCTATGGCACGGAAGAGGACGCGGCGGCGGTGTCGACCTGGCGCCGGCAGGGCAACACGCTTGTTTTCCCGCGCATCCAGGGCACCGACACGGTGGGGACCATCGCCGCCGTCGGCGACGGCGTCTCGCCCGACCGTATCGGCGAGCGGGTGATGGTCGACTTTTCCATCTACAACCGCGACGACAATTCGCTGGCCGACATCGACTATATGGGCCATGGCCGCGACGGCGGTTACGCCGAGTATCAGACCTTGCCGGCCGAGAACGCGCATGTCGTCGACACCTATATGAGCGACGTCGAGCTCGCCACCTTCTGCTGCGCATATCTGACCGGCGAGCAGATGCTGGAGCGCGCGGCACTGAAAGCCGGCGAACTTGTGCTGGTCACCGGCGCTTCCGGCGGCGTCGGCTCGGGTATCGTGCAGTTGGCGCGGGCGCGCGGCGCCATCCCCTATGCCATTGTCGGCAAGGGCAAGGAGCAGGCGGTGCTCGATATCGGCGCCGAAAAGGTGATCACGCGCGGGGTGGCCGACCTGCCGGCCGCCGTTAGCGAAGCGACGGGCGGAAAACCGATCGACGTGGTCGCCGACCTTGTCGGCGGCGCCATCTTCAACGACCTGTTGCGCATCCTGCGGCCCGAGGGGCGCTACACCACGGCTGGCGCTATCGCCGGTCCAGTGGTGCAGTTGGATCTCCGTACCATGTACCTGAAGCAGCTGCAGCTGCACGGCTCGAGCCAGGGCACGCGGGCGGATTTTCGCCGCATCGTCCGCTACATCGAAGACAAAAAGATTCGGCCGCTGGTCGGTGGCGTCTACAAACTGTCTGACTTCCACCGCGCGCAGACGGATTTCGTGGCGAAGGACTTTGTCGGCAAGCTTGTCGTGGTGCCGGACGCGATGTGGAACCGCGGCGAAGATAACTGGTCGGGGACCGAACCGAGATCAGCTCAAATTGCAATTGAATAGTGCCATCTTGAGTCATCGCAGCTGACGCCATTCTCTACCTCAGCGCAACGAGGCGACAACAGACAAACCCAAGGTAATCAGTCCTCCCGGGAACAGTAGCGCTGTTTTCGAGTTGATAGTCTGATCAACCAGCAGCTCTTTTGCAGGATGCACGACAGGGCGAACGGGAGAGTTCCATGGGTCTCGGCACAATTCTGATAGTTCTGCTAATTCTTGTTTTGCTTGGCGGCTTCAGCGGCCTCGGCGGCGGTCCGTTTTACGGCACCGGTTATTACGGCGGCGGCGGCCTTGGGTTGGTATTGCTGATCGTCATCATCCTGGTTGTGCTCGGCCTCCTCTAGCGCCGCTGAGGCAGACATAGCGTTGCCCGCTGATCGAGCAGGGATCGGCGGGCAATTGGCGATGGCGACCGCAGAGGGAGCATTGGGCCGCAAACTCGACCTCAGAAGCGGCCGGCCGGTCTGGTTCGCCTATCGCGCGCCGCCCGTCCGAGTGGGAAAGCTGACACGAGACGTAAAGAGCGAAGTGCTGGTCGTCGGCATGGGCATCAGCGGCGCCATGATGGCGGAGGCGCTGACGCGTGCGGGCCATGAAGTGATGTGCATCGATCGACGCGGCCCGGTTCTCGGATCAACCTCGGCGACGACGGCGCTGGTGCAGTTCGAACTTGATCAACCGCTGGTCAAACTTTCCGCCATCAAGGGCAAGCTCGACGCCGCGCGCGCATGGCGGCGCTCGCGCTTGGCGGTGATCAACCTTCGCGGGCGGATCGCCGAACTCGGCATCGACTGCACCCTCGCCAACCCGCCTTCACTCTATCTGGCGGGCAACTGTC
>NZ_RZOT01000577.1:0-3689 GCF_003999085.1 Mesorhizobium sp. M4A.F.Ca.ET.090.04.2.1 | reverse complement strand
GTTCATCACCACATAGGTGATCGAGTTGATATAGCCCGAATACCAGGACGGGTCGCTGAAGATGGTGCGATAGTTGGCGAGCGTCGGCGCATGCGGATAGAGCGTCAGCGACGAGACGATCTCAGCATTGGTCTTGAAGCTCATGTTGATGAGCCAGTAGATCGGCAGCAGGATGACGATGATGTAGAGCGTCGGCACGATCCACCACCAGCGCGATTCCTCGCCGCGGCGCCGCATCAGGCGCGCCACCTCGTCCTGCGACAGGGCGCTGCTCAGCCCTTCCGAAACCGCCGTCTCGCTCACTCTGTTCGCTCTTTCGTTAACGCCGGTCATCTCAGCGCTCCGCGTCGTAGTTGGTCATCACGGTGTAGAAGACCCATGACAACAGCAGGATGATCAGGAAGTAGACCAGCGACATCGCCGCCGCCGGACCGAGGTCGAACTGGCCAAGCGCCGTCTTGACCAGGTCGATCGACAGGAACGTCGTCGAATTGCCGGGACCGCCGCCGGTGACGACGAAAGGCTCGGTGTAGATCATGAAACTATCCATGAAGCGCAGCAGCACTGCGATCAAAAGCACGCGCTGCATCTTCGGCAGCTGGATGTAGCGGAACACCGCCCAGCGCGAGGCGCCGTCGATCTTGGCCGCCTGGTAGAAGGCATCCGGGATCGAGACCAGGCCGGCATAGCAAAGCAGCACGACGAGGCTGGTCCAGTGCCAGACGTCCATTATGATGACGGTGACCCACGCGTCGATCGGATCCTGGACATAGTTGTAGTCGATGCCGAGCGCATTGACGTAGTAGCCGAGCAGGCCGATGTCGTTGCGGCCGAAGACCTGCCAGATCGTGCCGACGACATTCCATGGGATCAGCAGCGGCAGCGCCATCAACACCAGGCAGACCGGCACGCCCCAGCCCTTCTTCGGCATGTTGAGCGCGATGAAGATGCCGAGCGGCACCTCGATGATGAGGATGATGAAGGAGAAGATCAGGTTGCGGACCATCGCTTCCCAGAAGCGGTCGGAGGACAAGAGCTCCTCGAACCACTCCGTGCCGGCCCAGAAGAAGACGTTGTTGCCGAACGTGTCCTGCACCGAATAGTTGACGACGGTCATCAGCGGGATGACGGCCGAGAACGCCACCAGCACCAGCACCGGCAGCACAAGGAACCAGGCCTTGTTGTTCCAGGTCTTTTCCATCTATGCCCCCATCTCGACGCGCCAGGAATCGGCATAGATGTTGATGCCGGCCGGATCGAAACTCACCTTCGGATCGGCCGGCACGGTGTCGTCCTCGCCGATGACGGCGGCGATCTCGCGGCCCTCGAGGCTGGCGCGCACCACCTTGTGGCGGCCGACATCCTCGACCTTGCTGACTTTGACGGCCATGCCGTCGCGGCCGAGCCTGACATATTCGGGGCGGATGCCGAGCTCGATCGAGCCGGCGCCGGTGTTCCCGCTGGCAGTCTTGGGCACGCCCGGCAATTCGATGCGCTGGCTGCCGATCGTCGCGGTCCTGCCGTCGATCGCCACCGGCATGACGTTCATGCCGGGCGAGCCGATGAAATAGCCGACAAAGGTGTGGCGCGGCCGCTCGAAAAGTTCGGCCGGCGTGCCGATCTGGACGATCTCGCCGTCATACATGACCACCACCCGGTCAGCGAAGGTCAGCGCCTCGGTCTGGTCGTGCGTGACATAGACCATGGTGTAGCCGAAACGGCGGTGCAGTTGCTTCAGCTGCGAGCGCAGCACCCACTTCATGTGCGGGTCGATGACGGTCAGCGGCTCGTCGAACAGGATGGCGTTGACGTCCGAACGCACCAAGCCGCGGCCAAGCGAGATCTTCTGCTTCTGGTCGGCGGTCAGGCCGCGCGCTTTCCGGTTCGCCCATGACGCCAGATCGATCATCTCCAGCGTCTCGCGCACCTTGCGGTCGACATCGGCCTCCGGCACGCCGCGGTTGCGCAGCGGGAAGGCCAGATTGTCGTAGACGGTCATGGTGTCGTAGATGACCGGGAACTGGAACACCTGGGCGATGTTGCGCTCCTGAGTCGACAGCCTGGTGACGTCCTTGCCGTTGAACAGCAACTGGCCGTGCGAGGGGTGGAGCAGCCCCGAAATGATGTTGAGAAGCGTGGTCTTGCCGCAGCCGGAAGGCCCGAGCAGCGCGTAGGCGCCGCCATCCTCGAAGGTGTGGTGCACCTCCTTCAGGGCGAAATCTGAATCCTTCTGCGGATTGGGCAGGTAGGAGTGGCGGATGTGGTTGACGTCGATGCGTGCCATCGCTTCCTCCTCAAGCCGCGAGCTTCGGCGCGGCGGCCACGGCGCGGCCGTTTCCGTCGAAGACCATGATGTGGCGCGGATCGATGAACACCTCGACCATGGCGTCGGGCTCGAAGTCGCGGATGCCGTGGGTCAGCATCACCCAACGGGCGTCGGCGAAATCGAGATGGATAAAGCTCTCCGAGCCGGTGATCTCGGTGATGGTGACCTTGGCCCGCACCGGCACGGCGGCGGCATTGGGCCGCTCGAGCGACAGATGATGCGGCTGGAAGCCGATCGTGTAGATGGCGTCGGCAATGCCGGTGAGCTCGGCCGGCACCGGCAGCGTCACGCCGCCCTCGAGCAGGAAAACCGGACCCTTCTTGGCGAGCACGATGGTGTTGAGCGGCGGATCGGCAAAGGTTCTTGCCGTCACCAGGTCGACCGGCTTGCGGAACACCTCGATGGTCGGGCCGAACTGGGTGACGCGGCCTTCCGAAAGTGTCGCCGTATTGCCGCCGAGTAGCAGCGCCTCGTGCGGCTCGGTGGTGGCGTAGACGAAGATGGTGCCGGCGGCGGCGAAGATCTTCGGCAGCTCGGCGCGCAGCTCCTCGCGCAGCTTGTAGTCGAGATTGGCGAGCGGCTCGTCGAGCAGCACGAGGCTGGCGTTCTTGACGATGGCGCGGGCGAGCGCGGTGCGCTGCTGCTGGCCGCCGGACAGGCTGAGCGGGGTGCGGTCGAGATAGGGCGTGAGCTTCAGCAGTGCCGCGGCGTTGCGCACTTCCTTGTCGATCTTGGCCTGCTCGGCGCCGGCGACCCTCAGCGGCGAGGCGATGTTCTCGTAAACGGTCATCGCCGGGTAGTTGATGAACTGCTGATAGACCATGGCGACGTTGCGCTTCTGCACCGGCTGGCCGGTGACGTCCTTGCCGTCGAACCAGACCGAGCCGGAGGTCGGCGCGTCGAGGCCGGCCATCAGCCGCATCAGGCTGGTCTTGCCGGACAGCGTCGGTCCGAGCAGCACGTTCAGCGAGCCGTGCTGGAGCGTCAGCGACACGTCGCGGATATGCTCCGCCGCGCCGACCGTCTTCGACACGTTTCTCAATTCCAGCATGATGCCTCCTCCCCGGCTCTGTGCATCACACGGCCATCCTATTCGGCCGCCGCGACATGGCGGCGACTTATTCCACGCATGAATTCGTCGAGCGTCGCGGCCTGCTCGCGACTGAGATGCAGGCCACGCTTGGTCCGGCGCCACAATACATCCTCAGCGGTCAGCGCCCATTCGTTTTCGACGAGGTAGCGAACCTCGGCTTCGTAGAGATCAGCGCCGAAGTTGCGGCCGAGATCGGCATTCGACTTGGCGAGCCCCAGCACGGCCTGCGCCAGCGTGCCGTAGAGCCGGGTCAACCGACGCGCCAGGCGC
>NZ_RZOT01000576.1:0-3703 GCF_003999085.1 Mesorhizobium sp. M4A.F.Ca.ET.090.04.2.1 | reverse complement strand
GAGTTCGGGCATTATGTGGGCGATGCTGAGCAGCCGGTCGAAGTCGGTGCCGCCGATATGGATGCCGCGGTTGGCCAGGATGTCGCCCTTGCGATCGTTCGAGCGGGCGCGCTCGGGCGAGACCCGCACCACCGAGAAGTCGGACGTGCCGCCGCCCATGTCGACGATCAGCGCCAGTTCCTCCCGGGTAACCTTCTGCTCGTAGTCGAGCGCCGCCGCGATCGGCTCGAACTGGAAGGCGATGTGCTTGAACCCCTGGGCGCGCGCCGCCTTTTCAAGCTCACTTTCCGCCCTCGCATCGGCCTCGGCGTCATCGTCGACGAATTGTACGGGCCGACCGAGCACGATGGTCTCGACCGGAGCGCGCGCGTCCTCTTCGAGGCGCTTCTTCAGATGGGCGATGAAGAAACCGATGATGTCGGTGAAGCCGATCAGGCGCGCCTTGATGCGGGTCTTCTCGTGAGCGAGCGAGCTGCCGAGCACGCTCTTCAGCGAGCGCATCAGCCGCCCCTCGATGCTGTCGGTGTAGTCGCTGATAGCACGGCGGCCGAAATAGGTATGGCCGTCCTCGAAGTTGAAGAAGACGGCGCTTGGCAATGTAGGTTGTTCACCTTCCAGCGCTACTAGTCGCGCCTGCCCGTTCCGGATCACGCCCACGGTGGAATTGGACGTGCCGAAATCGATGCCGCCGAATGCTGATTGCATAGCAGCCTCCTGTCATTGGTTCGTCGCAGCGGATCGCCGGCGCCGGCAAGGAGCGGACGTCCGGATGGCCGGACCGTTCTGCTGAATTGAATGTGCGTGTTTGCCTTGGGAGGCGGCGGTTTATCGCATCATCGAAAAAAGGGAAAGCCTCTTTTCCCGGGGAGATCAATCCTTGCGGAAGACCAGCCGCCCCAGCCAGCCGGTCAGCATGGCGAGCGATACCGCGAAGACGCCGTAGAGAAAGGAATAGTCGTGCGCGACGCGGAAGATCGACTGCTCGAAACCGGATTTGCGGATTTCGAGCTGGGCCGAGCTTTCCTTGATGAACATGCCGCTCTTGAACAGGAAGGCGCGCGCCTTGTGGGTGCCGACCGGAACGTCGGGCGCCAGTCTCACCGTGGCGCGGAACAGGTTCTGCGACAGGAACTGCACGCCGCCGACATTTTCGCTGTAGAGCCCGGTCGCCTTCTTGCGATCTCGCAGCGCGGCGGTGAACTCCTCGATCGTCGCCGGGCTGTCGGTCTCGTCGGCGGGCTTCATGTAGAGGTTGGCCGAGCCGAGCGACAGCTGCTTGTAGCTGTTCGGTTCGGTTATGTCCTGCAGCGGCCGCGTCGTGGCCACCGAATAGGACACCGGCACATTCTCGAACGTCTCCGACTCCAGATTGATCCAGACGCCGAGCACCCGGTCCTTGCGCCGCACCACCACCGGTCGCGGCGGGCCCTCGAGCACGACGATGACGTCGTAGCGCCCCTGGCGCGCAACCAGCGGATCGGGGTTTTCCAGCGACCCGAAGATGGTGAGGTCGGCGCCGGAAAACCCGGCGGTGATCGAGACGGCGTCGGTCGACAGGCCGATCTGGATTCCTTCGACCGGCGGAGTCTGCGCCGCCGTCGGCGACGCGGCCGCGACGAGCAGAAGCAAAGCGCCGGCCGCGAACCCCTTCCACCCCGCCATCAGTTCAGGCCCGCTGCGGAAAGCGAATAGAGATTGGGCGGGGTGACGAAGAGATCGATCGCCAGGCGGATGGCGACGGCCAGAACCAGCAGCGCCAGCAATGCCCTGAGCTGCTCGCCGCGCAGCTTCTGGCCGGCCTTGGCGCCATATTGCGCGCCGGCGACACCGCCCGCCATCAACAGGAAGGCGAGCATCACATCGACCGTCTGGTTGGTGGTGGCGTGCACCAGCGTGGTGTAGGCCGAGGTGAAGATGATCTGGAACAGCGAGGTGCCGATGACGACGTTGGTCGGCACTTTCAGGAGATAGATCAGCGCCGGCACCATGATGAAGCCGCCGCCGACACCCATGATCGACGACAGGAAGCCGATGCCGGCGCCGAGCCCGAGCACCGGGATGACGCTGACGAACAGCTTCGAGGCGCGGAAGCGCATCTTCAACGGCAGCCGATGGATCCAGTTGTGCTGGCCGGATTTCTTCAGCACGGGTGCGGCGCCGCTGCGGGTGGCGCGCAGCGCATTGACGCTCTCGACCAGCATCAGCCCGCCGACGGTGCCGAGCAGCGCGACGTAGAGCAGCGAAATGAAGAGATCCAACTGGCCGAGCCGGCGCAGCACGGCAAACACATAGACACCGCCGGTCGAGCCGACGATGCCGCCCGCGAGCAGCACGCCGCCGAGCTTGAAGTCGAGCGTGCCGCGCTTCATGTGCGACAGCGCGCCGGAAAAGGAAGAGGCGATGACCTGGTTGGCGCCGGTGGCGACCGCGATGGCCGGCGGAATGTTGTAGAAGATCAGCAGCGGCGTGATGAGGAAGCCGCCGCCTACCCCGAACATGCCCGACAGGAAACCAACCGCCGCCCCCATGGCCAGCAGCACGAAGACGTTGACGGAAATTTCCGCGATCGGGAGATAGATGCCCACCCGTCAGTCTCGATCAGTTTGCCTGTCGGCGATGCAGCCGCAGCGTGCAGTCTCGCACCGAAAAGCCAATTTTTTCTTGCGCCGACGCGGCGGCGGGGACCAAACCCCGCCGCCGCGTCGAAACAAAAAACATCTCAATCAGTTAACAGGCAAATGTGTGGCAAGGACATCGCGGAAGCGACGCCTCTGCCGTTATTTGCGCGCCAGCAGCGCCTTGACCAGTTGTTCATCGACCTCGCCGGTCGGTTTCATCTTGTTGTCGGTCTGGAAGGCAATGATCGCGGTCTTGGTCTTGTCGCCCATCACACCGTCGGCGCCGCCGGCTTCATAGCCGTTCTTGTTGAGGATCAGCTGGATGTTCTTGACCGCCTTCTTCATGTCGATGCTGGCGGTCGTCTGCGGCGTCCCCTCCTGCCAGGATTCGGGGATGTCGACGGAGTTGGCTGCCTGTTCGATCGGCTTTGCCTTCCACAGCTCGGTAGCGGCGCGCGCCCGCTCCAGCTGCTCCGGACGCAACGCATTGGCGATCTCGTCGCGCTTGGACGCAGCGTCCTTGTCGCCGGTCTTGGCGACGAGCGCGAACCATTTGTAGGATTCCTCCAGGTTCTGCTTCATGCCGACGCCCTTGGCCGCCAGGATGCCGAGATTGAACTGGCTGTCCTTGACGCCGCGGTCGGCCGCGGCCTGGAACCAGTGTGCCGCCGACTCATTGTCGGTCACGCCGTCCGCCGCCATGGCGAACAGCACGGCGAGATTGTGCATGGCGCTGGCGTTGCCCTGCTCGGCGGCGAGCTGGTAGTAGGTCTTGGCCTTCTTGATGTCGCGGGCGACGCCGATCCCCTTCTCGTAGAAATTGCCGATGCGGTATTCGGCCGGCGCGAGGCCGAGCTCGGCGGCCTTCTCGTACCACTTGGCCGCCGCCTTCATGTCCTCCTTGACGCCGCGCGATTCTGCATAGCGCGAGCCGACCTCGAACAGCGCCTTGGCGTCACCGCCGGCCGAATACCGCATCGGCAATTTCTACGAGAAGGGGATCGGCGTCGCCCGCGACATCAAGAAGGCCAAGACCTACTACCAGCTCGCCGCCGAGCAGGGCAACGCCAGCGCCATGCACAATC
>NZ_RZOT01000575.1:0-3706 GCF_003999085.1 Mesorhizobium sp. M4A.F.Ca.ET.090.04.2.1 | reverse complement strand
ATCCTGCAGCGAGGCTGCGCCCGAGCTGGGCGACCTGAGCTGGGGCATTCCGCAGCGTAACCGCTCCGCCATATCCGCCCTCTTTACAGCCATTGAGTCATATAGGATTATTATCCTAGATGCGGCGATGCTCGGAGGGATCGCAATGGTCAGGCGCAAAAAACCCAGGCAGCTATCCGGTTCGGATTTGGAGCTCTTCCTGCAGGCGGCGGAGGCGCTGCACAAGAGCATCGTCGGCCCGCTGATCTCGCCGCAATGCGATCACTACCGCTCGCTCCAGCTTTTGCATGAGGCGCTGTTGAAGACGTGCGAGAGGTCACCGGCAAGGAAGTGGCGTTCATCCGGTGGAACGGGACGGGGCCGGTGAAGTAGGCCTAGTGAACGAGCCGCCTCGAAGCGGCCAGAGCCGCTTCCATGTCAGCGGCATTGACGATCCCTCTGACGAAAAGCACCATCATCAGCCGGGCGACATCGTTACGCTCGGCGTCGGCGGAAATGCCATAGTCGTGGCAATGCTTCGTCAATGCCTGGGTCAGCATGTGACGATCGTCCGAACTGATGTAAGTCGAGGAAGCCGGCGCGCCTCGGTCGATTTGGCCGGGATTAGCCTCGACGACCGTGCCGTTCTCTACGCCCTTTTTGCGGATTACCCGCAGTCCTGGCTGCAAGGAGGTGGAGGCTGGCGCGTCCTTCTGGCGACTCCAGTGTCGTGAGCGCATGACTCTCTTCTTCCTCAGTCGGGGGAAAGCGCGATCTACTCTTCCAAGCGTCCGTGTGCCTCGGTTGGGTGCGGACGACTGGTGTTAACCGCTAGCGGGCGGCTTTGGTTCCGTGGGGCGTCGGGTACGAGCCTACCGCACCGCCGAGCTATTGCGGCGACGCGTATTGGCTCCCAGCCCGGGACGAGGTCGGTGACGCCGCCGCCTCCGAGCATTCACTCGGCCATGGCCCTGCGGCGTTTTGAAAACAACCGGCGCAACGCCACTTCGTCTGAGATGCCGTTCTCGAACGCTTGGATGACTTCGTTGGCAAGCTGCTCCCTCTGTTCCCGGTCCTTAAGGGCCAGACGGCGCTCGCTGCAAAGCTGGTCAAAAACGTTCTGGATGATCTCCAGATCGACAGGCGTGAATATGCTGCTGTATTTTTTGAAAGCCATGACGCTTTCCTCCCCCACCCGGGCGAAAGCGTGATCTGCTCTTTCAAGCATCCGCTTGCCTCGGTCGGGTGCGGATGACGAAGTTAATTGTATTCCTGCAATGTCACGTTAGCGAGTCGATTCGGCGTCGAACCGAATAGCCCGGTTTCGCACGGAGTGACAGGGTTTAGGGAACCGGGCTATCCAGCAAGCCCGCTGCCATCTGAAGGATGGGTGGCAACGGGATTTTGGGACCTGACTAAACGCACGACCCGTTGCACGGTTCCCCGACATTGGGTCTTGCTGGCGGGCTTTTTCGACCCCCTCTGAAACCCTTCGACCGTGGCCCGAGCGCCAGGTCTAAGCCTCGAGCCATTTCGCCCGGGGCTGGGGAACGCTGCTGCTTCGCAAAACCCAATCCAGCACGCGCGGGTCGACATCGTTTTTGCCGGTAAGCCTGCGGATCAAAAACGCGGCGTGGGCCACCCATTTATCTTCAGGAATTCCGTCTTCGATGACCGATTTTACGAAGGCACACCGAAGGACCTCGCAGTCGGATGAGGAGACACCTCGCCGGTTCATGATGCAAATCCTCCGAATGCTCCGCAAACGAGGCTTGATGTCTTTTCGTTCCGGCAGCGGACTGCAGTCGCAAGCCTGCTGCGACTGAAGTCGCAGCGACAACAGCAAAGGGCTGGAGGCGGCAACCAACAAACTGCCAATACATTGATGCGGGGCCGCCGATTATTTCGACCCCCTCCGTCGTCGGTCATCCTGGGTGCCTGCCATGCTTACCTTTCGAACATGGTGGGCGCCTGGCTTTGCCAACAGCAAGCGGCGTTTGACAGCGAGGCGAATGTGACCCTTGTCCAGAGCAGAGCGGACCTACCTGACATCGCAGGTCGGCTCGCCAACGACGCTCCCACCCCTGATGATTTTTCGATCCTTGATCTCATTTCGAGTGACGATGATGCCGCTGACCTTGCCAAGCAGCGAACGGAGCGCCTTGGCAATGTCGTGGTTGTCATAATGGCTGTCTGCTTGATCTTTCCACTGGCGATTTGCTTTGCGCTGGCGATCAGGGCGGTCTCGTAAGAACGCCACGGGGACAGGCCAGTGAACTAGTGGACAAGCCTAGACGCGGCCAGAGCCAACTTCATGTCAGCGGCATCATCTATCCCGCTGACGAAGAGCACCACCATAAGCCGCGCGACATCATCTCGTTCGGCGTCGGCGGAAATGCCAAAGTCGTGGCAATGGTCCGTCAATGCCTGGATCAGCATGTCGAGATCATCCGATTTGACACAGGTCGGGGAAGCCATACGCGAGCTCCGTCATCCTGAGGGCGGCGCGTGGAGAACATTACCTTCCGCGCCACGGCGGAAGTAGCTGGTCCTACCGCGATCCCACTTCACCTTTATTGTTTGGTCGGTGGTAGCGACCACAATCCCACGCTCGGTAGTGTCCTTGCGGATTACCCGTTGTCCTAGCTGCAAGGTGGCGGAAGCTGGTGCGTCCACAGACGGACGCGCGCGTTCTGAAAAGCGCATGACGCTCTCCTTCCCTGGGGCGAAAGCGCGATGGACTCTTCCAAGCGTCCGCGTGCCGCTGCCTGGTGCGGACGACTGGTATCAACCACCCTCGGTAGCTTTGGTTCCGTCGGGTGCGGCGGGAACCGGGCCTACCGCGCCGCCGAGCTACTGCCGGCGACGCGGATATCTCTAAGTTTGAAAACGCGATCGGCCTGTGCTCTTGGGCGCCGGCCAATCTGCGTCGGCCCTCGCTCGCATCAACAGCCTTCGGTCGTCGTTTTCAACTGGCCTGGAGCAGCCGTCTTTGCATCGGTATCCTGCTGCCCCGGAGCCGCCTGCTTGGCACTGCCGGTCTGCTGGCCGGGCGCGCAATCCTTCGCCGAATTCGGATTGGTGTCGCTCGTGGTGGTCGAGTCTGTACCCTGATTGGTGGTGCTCGGCATCGTTGTCGTCGTCGTGGTTGTCGTGGAAGATCCGCTCGTGGTGCTGGTTGACTGCGCAATGGCAAGCCCAGTGGACAGGGCCAAGATAGGTAACGCGAAAAGTAGCCGGTTCATCGTTGTCTCCTTACGAGGCGGTCCCTTCGATTTCCAAAAGAGGAAAACACGCGAACGGTTCCCGAAAAGCCCGAGGGATCGTGTGTGGCGGCCAGGTTCTGGGCTCGGGTCTGCCGGCTCGCCCCGGTATGGGCGCAAAGAAGCGGCGAATATAGGAAAACGGCGCGGATAGGCAGATGTGATACTGGCTGTCTTATTCGGGCGAGGCCCATGCACCAAGCTCATAGAGGTTGCAGAGCACTCTTGACGACAAAAGCCCTCAAACCCATATCGCCGCTGGGCCAGGGATACTGCCGTAGGTCTCGGCCCTCCTGACACTCAATTGTTCGTTCGATTTGGAGGATCTTATGAACGACCGGATGTTCGACAGCCGTGTTTACGTCAAGAGCGGAAAGAGCCTGATCCAGGAAATCGCATGCATCGAGGACGCCCTGGAATTTCTCTACGAATGGCCGAAAAATAGGCGCGGCCCGATTTACGAC
>NZ_RZOT01000574.1:0-3707 GCF_003999085.1 Mesorhizobium sp. M4A.F.Ca.ET.090.04.2.1 | reverse complement strand
GGAGTCGGCAATCTCGGAACACTCGGCCTCGTGGCACTCGCCCTGTCGGTGGTGGCGCAGGCAGGTGACCTTTTCGAATCCTGGGTCAAGCGCCGCCACGGCCAGAAGGACTCCGGCAACCTGATCCCTGGCCATGGCGGCGTCATGGACAGGGTGGACGGGCTTGTCGCGGCGGCTCTGGCCCTGTACGTCATCGGCTGGATCTCGGCGGGCGCCGATCATCCGGCGCAGGGGCTGTTTCCGATTTGAACCGCATGCCGCAGGGCGAAGAACAGGCAGCGCCACGGATTCGCCCGGATTGATGTCACAGTCGCGGCACGGCCTGCGTCGCGCACGGTTTTGAGGACACGACTTGAACGAGATTCTTCACGCGTTGTTCAGCACGGAAGGCTTCGTCCTCGGCACGCTGGTGCCGTTCCTGTTCGTGCTGACCGTGGTGGTCTTCGTACACGAAATGGGCCACTACCTCATCGGCCGCTTGTGCGGCATCGGCGTCAAGGCCTTTTCGATCGGCTTCGGCCCCGAGCTCATCGGCTTCAACGACAGCCACGGCACACGCTGGAAGCTCTGCGCCATACCGCTTGGCGGCTATGTCAAATTCGTCGGCGACATGAATGCCACGTCGAGCCAGCCGAGCGCCGAGGACCTGGAGGCGCTGAGTGATTCGGAGCGCGAGGTCGCGTTCCATACCCAGCCGATCTGGAAACGCGCCGCGACAGTGGTGGCCGGGCCGCTGTTCAATTTCCTGCTGACCATAGTCGTCTTTGCCGTGCTGTTTTCCGTCTATGGCCGCCCGGTGCTGGACCCAATGGTGGCCCAGGTCACCGCTGGCAGCCCCGCCGACAAGGCAGGCATCCAGCCGGGTGACCGATTCGTCAGAGTCGACGGCAGCACGGTCGAGACCTTCGCTGACGTCCAGCGCCTCGTTCAGGGCCGCGCCGGCGATGCCATCGCCTTCACCATGCTGCGCGATGGCAAGGAGATTACGCTCACAGCGACCCCTGTGCCGATGGAACAGCAGGATGCGCTGGGCAACAAGATCAAGGTGGCCGTGATCGGCGTCGTCAACAGCACCGAACTCGGCCAGGCGCGCATTGTCACCTACAATCCCGTCGGTGCCGTGGGCGCGGCCATCGAGGAGACCGGGCACGTCATCCAGCGCACGGGGCAGTTTCTGCAGCGTTTCGTTGTCGGCCGCGAGGACAAATGCCAGCTTGGGGGACCGATCAAGATCGCCAAAATGTCGGGTCAGGCGGCGAAACTCGGCTTCGAATGGCTGGTGCAGCTTGTTGCATTCCTGTCAGTCGGAATAGGAATTCTCAATCTTCTGCCGATTCCCCCCCTCGACGGCGGCCACCTCTTGTTCTACGGCGTGGAGGCCGTCTTCCGTCGGCCGGTATCGGAGCGGATGATGGAAATGGCCTACCGGACCGGACTGCTTCTGGTGTTGGGCTTTATGGGCTTCGTGTTCTGGAACGATCTGTTTGGGTGCTGAAATCATGAAGAAATTTGGCTTCGGCAGCCGCAATGTTGAGACGCCGTTTACCATGCACAGGGGTAGGCGTGACGCGAAAGCCACGCACCAGGGTTAAGTAATTACAAATTAACCAGAAGCCTTGCGTGTAGGGAAAATCCGGTTAATACGGTAGGGGAAAATTACCGCACGTCCGGTTTTCTCGCCGTGGGGACTACGAGAAAAGGTACAAAAGCCCGATGAAGGCAGCATCCAAGTTTATGAGCGCCGCGTCCGCGGTGGCTTTGTCCGCCGCTCTGGTTGTGCCAGGCGCGCTCGCAGTGCAGTTTGTTGCCACATCGGTAGCCGAAGCCGCAGTCGTCTCGAGAGTGGAGGTCAGCGGCAACCAGCGCGTCGATGCCGACACCATCCGCAACTACATCACGATCAAGCCTGGCAAGGCGTTCTCCAGCTCCGATATCGATGATGCGGTCAAGGCGCTGTTCGGCACCGGCCTGTTCTCGGATGTGCAGATCAACCAGGTCGGCTCGACCCTCGTCGTCAAGGTTTCCGAATACAAGGTCGTGAATCAGGTCCTGTTCCAGGGCAACAAAAAGCTCAAGGACAACGCTCTGCAAGCCGCGGTCCAGCTCAAGCCGCGCGCGACCTTCTCGCAGCAGACGCTTGATTCCGACGTCGAGGCGGTCAAGGCCGCCTACCGGCGCATCGGTCGCGACGATGCGGCGGTGACCACGCAAATCATGGAACTCGGCGACAACCGCGTGAATGTCGTCTTCAACATCAACGAAGGTGGCCGCACCCAGATCGCCGCGATCAATTTCGTCGGCAACAGTGCCTATTCCAGCCGCCGTCTGTCCGACGTGATCAACACCAAGCGTTCGTCCTGGCTCTCCTTCGTGCTGCGCGACGACGTCTATGACGAGGACAAGCTGCGCGCCGATCAGGAGTTGCTGCGCCGCTTCTACTACAATCACGGCTATGCCGATTTCCAGGTGGTCTCGGCGGTCGGCGAGCTCGATGACACCACCAACAAATACACTGTCACCATCACCGTGCAGGAAGGCGACCGTTACACCTTCGGCGACGTCAGCGTCGAAAGCACGATTCCCGAAGTCGACTCCAAGTCGCTGGAATCCGTGATCGAGACCCATAAGGGTGACGTTTACAACGCCAAGGATGTCGAGGATTCCATCATCGCGCTGACCGAGAAGGTCGCCGGCTCCGGCTATGCCTTCGCCCAGGTGACACCACGCGGCGATCGCAACTTCGAGAACCACACCATTTCGGTGGTCTACACAATCGACCAGGGCACCAAGGCCTATATCGAGCGTATCGAAATCCGCGGCAACGACCGCACGCGCGACTATGTCATTCGCCGCGAGTTCGATGTCAGCGAAGGCGACGCCTTCAACCAGGTGCTTATCCAGCGCGCGAAGAAGCGCCTGGAAGCGCTCAATTACTTTGAGAAAGTCGACATCTCGACCGTGCCGGGTTCGCAGCCCGATCAGGTCGTGCTGGTGGTTGACGTGGTCGAGAAGTCGACCGGCGAATTCTCGATCGGCGCCGGCTATTCGACCGGTGGCGACACGCCTGGTCCGTCGGTCGAAGGCTCGATCACGGAGCGCAACTTCCTCGGTCGTGGCCAGTACATCAAGCTGGCGGCGGGCGGCGGCAAGAATTCGCGCGACTACAGCATTTCCTTCACCGAGCCTTACTTCCTCGGGCGCCGCATTGCCGCCGGCTTCGATGTCTTCCAGCAGACGCGCAATTACACCCACTACGACAGCGAGACGCTGGGCGCCACAGTGCGCTTCGGCCTGCCGATCACCGACAGCATTTCCACCCAGCTGGCGTACAACATCGCGCAGGAGAAATACAAATACGATGACTGCGACGACAACGACGATGGCACTCAGGGCGATTGTGATCTTTCACAGGCCATCAAGGACGGCATCGCTGAAAGCCCCTGGCTGAAATCCTCGGTCAGCTTGGGTCTGGTGTACAACACCATCGACGACATGAAGAACCCGCATGAGGGTATTTACATCAACGGCACGACCGAAGTCGCCGGTCTCGGCGGCGACGCCAAGTGGGTGAAGCTGACCGGGCGGGCGAGCGTCTATCAGACCTTGTCCGAGCAGCTCGATCTGGTCGGTCTTGTGTCCGCCGGCGCTGGCCACATCGCAGGGTTTGGCGATGATGGGCTGCGCATTTTCGATCAGTTCCAGAGCAA
>NZ_RZOT01000573.1:0-3734 GCF_003999085.1 Mesorhizobium sp. M4A.F.Ca.ET.090.04.2.1 | reverse complement strand
GTCAAGCTGTTCGCCTTCACCGTTTCGGCGATCTTGGCCGGCATCGCCGGCGCGCTTTACGTGCCGCAGGTCGGCATCATCAATCCCGGCGAGTTCGAGCCGTCCAACTCGATCGAGGTGGTGATCTGGGCGGCCGTCGGCGGGCGTGGCACCATTGTCGGCCCGATCGTCGGCGCACTGCTCGTCAATGCCGGAAAATCCTGGTTCACCGGCGTGCTGCCGGAATTCTGGCTGTTCGCGCTGGGCGGCCTGTTCGTGGCCGTAACCCTGTTGCTGCCCAAGGGCATCGTCGGCATGTGGGACAGCTGGCGCAGCAAGGCCAGGGCGTTGCGCACAGCCTCGCTCGCGGCGGATGTCGGCAGCGATCCGCAAGAGCCGCAGCCGAAGATCGTGCGCTCGGCGGCGAGGACGCCCGGTGCCTGGTCCGCCGCCAAACCCGAACCGCAGCCGGCGGAGTAGGGCGATGTCCAAGTCGAACACAATCCTCTATCTCGATGGCGTCTCGGTCTCCTTCGACGGTTTCCGCGCCATCAACAATCTGTCGCTGGTGCTCGACAAGGGCGAGATGCGGGCGATCATCGGCCCCAACGGCGCCGGCAAGACGACGATGATGGACATTGTCACCGGCAAGACGCGGCCGGACGAAGGCGAGGTCTTTTTCGACGGCCAGGTCGATCTCACCCGGCATGACGAGGCCGAGATCGCCATGATGGGCATCGGCCGGAAATTCCAGAAGCCGACCGTCTTCGAAAGCCACACGATCGAGGAGAATCTGATGCTGGCCCTCAAAGGGCCGCGCTCGATCTTCCCGGCGCTGTTCCATCGCCGCTCTGCAGCGGAAGCGCGGCGCATCGACGACATACTCGGCATCATCCGTCTCGGCGATAAGCGCGCGGAGCTGGCCGCCAGCCTCAGCCACGGCCAGAAGCAATGGCTGGAGATCGGTATGCTGCTCGCGCAGGACCCGAAGCTGCTGCTGGTCGACGAGCCGGTCGCCGGCATGACCGATGCCGAGACGGAGGAGACGGCGCGCCTGCTCAAGGATATCGCGCGAGATCATTCAGTCATCGTCGTCGAGCACGACATGCATTTCGTGCGCGAGCTCGGCGTCAAGGTCACCTGCCTGCACGAAGGCTCGGTGCTGTCCGAGGGCTCGCTCGATTTCGTCTCGGCCGACGAGCGTGTCGTCGAAGTCTATTTGGGGCGTTGAGCATGATCTGGCGGGTCTCGTTCCACCGTTTCGACCTTTCCTTCCTCAGGCGCTGGAGAAGGCGCTGACCATGCTCGAAGTTTCCAACGCCACGCTGCATTACGGTGCCGCCCAGGCGCTGCGCGGTGTTTCGCTGAAGGCCGGCGCCGGCAAGATCACCTGCGTGCTCGGCCGCAACGGCGTCGGCAAGACCAGTTTGATGAGATCGATCGTCGGCCACCACCGGCTGACGAGCGGAAGCGTTGCCTTCGAGGGGAAGGCGCTCGACCGGAGCGCGGCGTATGACCGCGCCCGGTCGGGCATCGCATTCGTGCCGCAAGGCAGGGAGGTCTTCCCGCTGCTGACGGTACGCGAGAATCTGGAGACCGGCTTCGCGCCGCTGAAACGGGCCGACCGCAACATCCCGGCGCATGTCTTCGAGCTGTTCCCGGTGCTGAAGCAGATGCTCGGCCGTCGCGGCGGCGATCTCTCCGGCGGCCAGCAGCAGCAGCTCGCCATCGGCCGGGCGCTGGTGACGCGGCCGAAGCTGCTCGTGCTCGACGAGCCGACCGAAGGCATCCAGCCCTCGATCATCAAGGACATCGGCCGCGCCATCCGCTACCTGCGCGACCAGGCCGGCATTGCCGTGCTTCTCGTTGAGCAGTATCTCGACTTCTGCCGCGAGCTTGCCGACGAGGTCAACATCATGGACCGCGGGCAGATCGTCCACACCGGCCCCGCTGAAGACCTCGATCGCGCGGATGTCCGGAAGTTCCTGACGGTGTAGCTCGCCTTCGTCATTCTTGGGCGTGCCAAGGAGCGAAGCGACGCGGCGCAGATCCAAGGATCCATGCCGTGACATCGGCGGAAGATTGCGGCGGTCCAGAATAAAAACCGTTCAACCTCGCTCCTGCCATCCTAGAATCTGCACCTTTAGTAGCGCTTCCAAGTAACGGCAGGGATCCTTGGGTCTTCGCTCCGCTTCGCGCTGGCTGCGGCCAAGGATGACGAAGTCATTGACGGCTCTGGCGTGTTTAATACCGCATGCTAGTCTTTTCTTGGCCTTGGTGAGTCGGCCGCTTTCCGTACCAGTCGCGAATGAGGGGGAAGGTGCTGGCCGGCCGGCAAGTTCCACGCAAGCAAGCAAGCCTAGCTTTCCCCGCAGTGATTGTCGGTCAATGCGTCCAAACAATCTTGCCAGGGGGAAGGCGATGGAGCGTTTTGTCGAAGACTACCAGAAGCGACGCCTCACCGAGCGCGTCGACATCATCACCGCCATCAACATCCTGCGGTCGCAGGGCTACGATCGGGACGAATTGATCGGCGAAATGACCAAGGTTTTCTATGTCGACCTCGATGCCTACAACGAGGTGATGGCGCACTGAAGCGAAGGCAGGCCGGGCGCTAGCTCGCTCGCCGCAGCGTCGCGGCAAGCACGCGGTTGCGGCCGCCGCGCTTGGCGGCATAGAGCGCCTTGTCGGCGGCGCTGAGCACCTTGTCGAAGCTGATGCCGTCCTGGCTGCCGAAGGCGTAGCCGGCGCTGACCGTGCAGGACAGCGGGCGCGTCTCGGTTTCGATGTGGCGCGCGGCGAAAGATGCACGGATGCGCTCGGCGGCGAACTCGACCTTCTCGGGCAAGGTGCGCTTGAGCACCAGCGCGAATTCCTCGCCGCCCAGGCGCGCGGCGGCGTCGGTCGGCTGAAGATTGGCCGCGAGTTCCTCGGCGAACACTTTCAGCACCGCGTCGCCGGCGGCATGGCCGAACTCGTCGTTGATCGCTTTGAAGCCGTCGAGGTCGAACACCACCACCGCCATGAAAGCGCCGACCGGCGCCTCGCCATGCAGGTCGAACAGCGCGCGCCGGTTGAGCAGGCCGGTCAGCGGATCGGTGAGCGCATTGCGCCGGTGATGCTGCGCCAGCCGCCCCTGGTTCAGCGCCAGCGACAGCCCGCCGATGCCGGTCATCGAGGCGATGACGATGATGAGGCTGAGATCCTCGGCCCAGTTGCTCGGCGCGTGGCCGAGCACCAGCCTGCCGTCCCAGGCCAGCACCGCCGCGCACAGCACGAACGAAGCCGCGGTCAGCGAATAGAGCAGGGCGACACCCTGCAGCGGCGCAGGCGCTTCCTCCCGCCCGCGCCAGTATTCATGCGCCGTCGCGAACAGCAGCAGGCCGGCAAGGAAATTCTCCAGCATGAAGCCAAGCCCGTCATAGCCGAGCGCCATGGGCGGCAGCGCCAAAGCGAGCGAAATGCCGGCGCCCACCAGGACGCGCGGCAATGGCGAGCGCCCTGTCCTGAACTGGTGGGCGGCACCCAGCATCACCGAAAAGCCGAGCAGCAGAAGTGCCAGCGTCAGAACGCCGAGGACAGGCCCAGGGGCTTCGATATAGGCGTCATAGACGAACACCTCGCCGACGATCACCAGCACGCTGATGGCCCAGGTCAGAAGGAACCTGTCGGAGCGGGCGGTCAGCCATGTGCCGAACAACGTCATGCTGAGGCAAGCGGCGGAAAAGCCGACCGCCAGCAGCATTGAATTGTAG
>NZ_RZOT01000572.1:0-3734 GCF_003999085.1 Mesorhizobium sp. M4A.F.Ca.ET.090.04.2.1 | reverse complement strand
GACGTCTTCCGCCTTGCCCGCGCCATGACCATCCTTGCGGCCAGTGCGGCGGAAGTCGCGGCGATCGACACCGTTTTTCCGGATTTCCGCGACATGGAAGCTTTCGGAGCCGAGTGCCGCGAGGCCGAGCGCGACGGTTTCACCGGCAAGATGGCCATCCACCCGGCGCAGGTGCCGGTCATCAACGCCGCCTTCACGCCGTCGGCGGAAGCCGTGCGACACTCCCAGGCAATCGTCGACGCGTTCGCGGCGGCGGGTAATCCCGGCGTCGTCGGCATCGACGGCAAAATGGTCGACCGGCCGCACCTGCGGCTCGCCGAGCGATTGCTGGCCCGCGCCAGGGCGGCAGGGATTTCTGCCTAGTCGATCGCTCGCCGCCGATCGCTTGGCCAGCGGCTACCAGACCAGCGGGATCAGCCGGTAGCGGACATTTGCCGCGTAGTCGTCATAGCCCTGCAGGCCGGTCCGCAGCGTCCTCTCCTCGATAAAGATGCGGACCGCCAGGAGCACGATGAAAAAGAGCACCGAGGCCAGCCCCCACCAGGAGCCAAGCAGAAGCGCCGTGCCGGCAAAGTAGGGGATGGCGCCGGCATACATCGGATGGCGGACATAGCTGTAGGGGCCCGTGGTAATCACATGCTGTCCGCGCTCACCCTGGATCTTCACTACAGGCGCCGCAAAACTGTTCTCCAGCATCGTCAGGTAGCAGATCCAGATACCGACCAGCAGGACCAGCCCACCGAGTGCCAGTCCCCAGAAAGGAACCGCCGACCAGCCGTGGCGAAAGTCGAGCCCCATGAGACCCAGCCACGTAAAGATGGCGATGAGCAGTATGGAGAGGAGCACCTTGTCGGCCGCGGTCTGGTCCTTCTGGATCGGAGGGCGCAGCCGCTCGTTCATCAGCCCGGGATCGCGCCGGGCGAGCGACACGCCCATGGTGAGGCTGAGTCCAATCATCGCCACCAGATACACCCAGGCTCCCGGCCAGTTCAGCGTGCCGGCCGAGAGGAACAGCACGGCGCCCATGACGCCGAACCACACGAAAGTCTGCAGGATCAGTCTTGCGATCATGGCCAACCTTCCGCGAATGTCCCGCCGCCGTTTACCTGAGCTCTGCTAGTCCTTTCCCCAGCGCGGCCGGCGCATCGAGAAAATCTCGTCGATGCTGGCATAGTCCATATAGCCGAGCCGGCCGACATTGCCGGCCCTGACGATGTCGAAGATACCGTCCTTCAGATAGGCATCGTCGATATGGACGCCAACCACCTCGCCGGCGACGACGACGGCACTCGTCTGCGTGCCGTCGAGCGCACGCGGCCGGATGATCTCCGTCACCCGGCACTCGAGCGCGGCCGGCGCCTCCGCCACCCGCGGCGGCGCGACAAGGCGCGACGGCGCCATCGTCAGATCGGCATAGCCGAACTCGCTGACGCCGCGCGGCGCGTCGACCGCGGTGCGGTTCATCTTCTGCGCCAGATCGCGGCTGACCAGATTGGCGACGAACTCGCCGGTCTCTTCGGCGAAGGTGGCGCTGTCCTTCTCACCCTCCGATGAGAACCAGACGATGAAGGGCTTTGTCGAAAAGGCATTGAAGAACGAATAAGGCGCGAGGTTGATCTTGCCCTGGCGGTCGATGGTCGAGATCCAGCCGATCGGTCGCGGCGCCACGATCGCCTTTGACGGATCGTGCGGCAGGCCGTGCCCTTTCGAGGGTTCGTAGAACATTCTAGCCAGCCCACGGTCCCTGATAGTCGGCGTAAAGCTTTGCCGGGTCGGGCCGCGGCCGCTCCGGCGCCGGCCCTTGGTAGGAGCCGATATGGACGAAGCCGATCACGCGCTCTTCCGGCGCCAGGCCAAGGATCGCCCTGCCCTCCGGCACGTCGGAATACCAGTTGCTGATCATGTTGGTGCCATAGCCCAGCGCATTGGCGGCGATCATCAGATTCATAGCCGCCATGCCGCCCGAGAGAAACATCTCCCATTGCGGGATCTTCGGATTCTCCTTCGGCACCGACACCACGCCGATCACCAGCGGCGCGCGCGAGAACCGCGCGAGTTCCTGGTTACGCCGGCCCTCGGGCAGCGGTCCCTCGCGCTGTTCGGCCAAGGCCGCCAGCTTCTTGCCGATTTCGACGCGCGCCTCGCCGCGATAGAGGATGAAGCGCCAGGGCTCGAGCCGGCCGTGATCCGGCACGCGCGTGGCGGCGGTGATCAGGGTGGCGATCTCGGCATCGCTGGGCGCCGGCTCTTTCAGGTCTGGAATCGGCGCGGAGTTCCGGGTCAGCAGGAAGTCGATGATCGGCGACGCCATGGGCGCAAGTCTCCTGGAAGTTCGGTTTTGGGCTGAAGCGCGCCTGTGGGAAATTCGGGCGGCTCGGGCATTGGCGCTTCGCGCCGGATGGCAAGAGCCCTGCGGAACGGGATTGGGACTCTCAGGCCTTGAAATTGCCACCGCCTTGGGCTTCAACGCAAGGCATGTTTGAGGGGACACTGCGTCTTTTCCTGGTCTGGCTGGCGGCGGCGCTGTTCATGGCGCCGGTTTCGTCGGCCGTGGCGCAGAACGCGGACGGCATCAGCAATCTGAAGCTGCCGGGGATTTCCAGCTACGCGACGCCGAAAGGCGAGACATCGCTGGCCTTGAGCGGCGGCGGCGCCATCACGCTCTCGGCGCAACTGACGGACAAGGGCAACGACATCACCCGCGGCATCGTCTGGCGGGTCTTCAAGCCCGAGCCGGCCAGCGACGGCAAGCTGCCGATGGTGGCTTCGGCGCATGGCGGCACCGCCGTGTTCCAGCTGGAGCCAGGCAGCTATCTTGTCCATGCTTCCTATGGGCGGGCCGGCGCCACCAAGCGCATCACCGTGGGCAAGGAGGCCAAGCGCGAAAGCCTGGTGCTCGACGCCGGTGGCCTCAAGCTCGACGCCGTGCTGTCGGGGGGCGTGCACATACCGCCGAAGAAGCTGCGGTTCTCGATCTACGAGGACAAGGTCGAGGCCAATGGCGACCGCGCCCTGATCGTCCCCGATGTCGAGCCGAACGCAGTGGTGCGGTTGAATGCCGGCACCTACCATGTCGTCTCCACCTATGGTTCGGTGAATGCGGTCATCCGCTCCGACATCCGTGTCGAGGCCGGCAAGCTGACCGAAGCGACCGTCGAGCACCGCGCCGCCGAGATGACGATGAAGCTGGTGCGCGAGGCCGGCGGCGAAGCGATCGCCGACACTTCCTGGTCGCTGCTCAACGAATCCGGCGACCCGATCAAGGAAACTGTCGGCGCCTTCGCCTCGATGGTGCTGGCCGAAGGCGACTACACCATTATCGCCAAGAACCGCGACCGCATCTACCAGAAGGATTTCACCGTCGTCGCCGGCCAGAACCAGGAGATCGAGGTTCTCGCCACAGAGGCTTCGGCGATCGATCCCGAGGAAGGCGCGGACTGATCAACCTGCCCGTCAGGCCGCCTTGCGCATGCGGCGCGGCAGGAATTGCGCCCGGCCGCGCGGCGCGGCAGGCGCCAGGTCGAAGACGCCGCGATGGAGCCGATCGAGCAGCGCCTTGCGGTCGCGCAGCGGCTCCAACTCGTCCCAGGTCAGGATGTCGCCGACGCGCACGTCTATGGCCTTGCCGGACAACCGCGCGAATTCACGAATGAGCAGCGAGGTGCGCAGCGTCAGCGACGCCCTGCCGACGAACTTCGCCACCCGGCCCTCGCGCTCGGCCATGTTCATTGGAC
>NZ_RZOT01000571.1:0-3735 GCF_003999085.1 Mesorhizobium sp. M4A.F.Ca.ET.090.04.2.1 | reverse complement strand
AGGATGAACTGCAGCACGCCCGCCAGAAACCCCGGCTCGCTCGCCGCCCGCCTGATCGAGTGCGCCTCGATGCCGGTGATCGCCAGAAAGCGCGGCAAAAGCTCCGGATCGGCGGCAACGAAGCCGAGTGCCCTGATGGCAAGGGCTTCCGCTTCCTCGCGCATTGACGCTGCGTTTGCCATGACTACCTTTTGTGCGTGGAACTTGAGTCTCTCCGCAGTAACGGCAAGCGTCGCTTGCGGCAAGCCATCACCCTGCGCGGGCCGGAATCCGGACAGCTTTTGGGAGCGGCCGGTTTGCGTTTCGTCAATCATATTGGCGTAGGGTGGATGCGGGTTGGGTGCGATCCGGCAAGGACGCATGACGATGGTCTTCGGCGCCGAGGACCGTCGGGACGGGAAATCGATGCCTAAGAAGGTCATGATCGTCGAGGACAACGAGCTCAACATGAAGCTCTTTCGCGACCTCATCGAGGCCAGCGGTTACGACACTGTTCGCACACGCAATGGCCTGGAGGCGCTTGATCTGGCGCGCCAGCACCGGCCCGACCTGATCCTGATGGACATCCAACTGCCCGAAGTGTCGGGGCTGGAGGTGACCAAATGGCTCAAGGAGGATGACGACCTTCATTCGATCCCGGTCATCGCGGTGACGGCATTCGCCATGAAAGGTGACGAGGAGCGCATCCGCCAGGGCGGCTGCGAGGCCTATATCTCGAAGCCGATCTCGGTGCCGCGCTTCATCGAGACCATCAAATCCTACCTGGGCGATGCCTGATGCACAGCCAGACCGGAGCCTTGTGAGATGACCGCGCGGATCCTCGTCGTCGACGACATCCCTGCCAATATCAGGCTGCTCGAGGTCAGGCTGCTGGCCGAGTATTTCGAGGTGCTGACCGCTTCCAACGGGCCGGATGCCATCGAGACCTGCGAGAACGGCAAGGTCGATGTCGTGCTGCTCGACGTGATGATGCCCGACATGGACGGCTTCGAGGTCTGCCGTCGGTTGAAGAGCGACCCGGCGACCTCGCACATCCCGGTCGTCATGATCACCGCGCTCGACCAGGTCTCGGACCGGGTGCGCGGTCTCGAGGCCGGCGCCGACGATTTCCTGACCAAGCCGGTCAACGACCTGCAACTGATGACGCGCGTCAAGAGCCTGGTTCGGCTGAAGTCGCTGACCGACGAATTGCGGCTGCGCGCCTCGACCACCCGCAACATCGGCATAGAGGAGCTGTTGAGCCGCAACTTCTCCGCCGAGGATGCGAAGCCGAAGGTGCTCCTGATCGACGAGCGCAAATCCTCCTTCGAGCGCATCCGGAAGATGCTGCGCACCAGCGCCGAACTCGACGTCGCCACCGATCCCAATGCCGGTTTTTTCCAGGCCGCCGAAACGCCTTACGAATGCGTGCTGATCTCGACGGCCTTCGCCGATTTCGATCCGCTGAGACTGTGCTCGCAACTGCGTTCGCTAGACCGCACCCGTTTCCTGCCGATCATCCTGCTTGCCGACGCAGGCGAGGAGGGGCGCATCATCCGCGGCCTTGAGCTCGGCATCAACGATTACCTGACGCGGCCGGTCGACCAGCATGAGCTGACGGCGAGGCTGCGCACCCAGGTGCGCCGCAAGCGCTACAACGACCAGCTCCGCGCCAGCGTCACCCAGACCATCGAGATGGCGGTGACGGACGGGCTGACCGGCCTGCACAACCGCCGCTACCTCGACAGCCACCTGCAGACGCTGTTCGACCGCGCGGTGGCGCGGCGACGGCCGCTTTCGGTGATGATCACCGACCTCGACCGCTTCAAATCGATCAACGATGCGCATGGCCATGACGGCGGCGACGATGTGCTGCGCGAATTCGCGCGGCGGTTGCGCAAGAACGTGCGCGGCATCGACCTCGCCTGCCGTTTCGGCGGCGAGGAGTTCGTGGTGGTCATGCCGGACACGGAAGGTGCAGTGGCCGAGAAGGTCGCGGAACGCATCCGCGCCGAGATCGCCCAGATGCCGTTCATGGTCGGGCATGAGGGCAAGACGATAGAGGTTACCGTCAGCGTCGGCGTGTCGTCTCTGCTGAAGGGGGCCGATACGGTGGCCGCCCTGATGAAGCGCGCCGATCTCGCTCTCTACGAGGCCAAGAGCGGCGGGCGCAACCGGGTCGTTGCCAAGGCGGCGTAGGCCCGAGCGCCAATTTATCCGGTCAATCCGACAGGGTTAGCAATTTACCTTAATCCAAGCGATTCGGGAGGCTTGGTTAAGAAACTGTTGATTTTCATAAGGCCTTGCGCAAATGTACAGCATAGACAAAACGAGGCCGGCACGAGGGTAGACCGCCGGATCGTTCCGACAAATACCCCATGATGCTCAGGTCCGCCGCATCTCCTGGGTCCGTGGGGTCGGCCGGCCGGCGCTGGCACATAGTGGCCTCCTCGTACCGCTGCCAAACGCCGACCGGCCCCCTTTTTCCAAAAGTGAACGTCGGGACTTCGCGCCAATCGCTGGAAGCTCCTGCTAAGCGGGTCAGGCCGAATCGCCGGCCAAAACAAAAACGCCGCCCAAAGGGCGGCGTTTCGGCATTCTCGGAGGAAACCGGATTACTTGATCTTGGTTTCCTTGAACTCGACGTGCTTCTTGGCGACCGGATCGTACTTGCGGAACGACAGCTTGTCCGTCTTGGTGCGGCTGTTCTTGCTGGTCACGTAGAAGAAACCGGTGTCGGCGGTCGACAGAAGCTTGATCTTGATGTTTGCGGCTTTGGCCATGATGTTCGTCCGTTAATGTTCGTGGAGTTTTGGCCGCTGGAGCACGGGGAAAACACCCGGACGCGGGAAACTTGGCGCGACACATAAAGAACGCGCCCGGAAAGTCAAGCCCGGACGGGCTGCGGCGACGCTCGATGCGCCTTGCCGCCGGCAAGGGGAACCAGCCGGCGGCTGCAAGGTTGGCGGTCAAGCGTCTTCCCTGACCGGCGGGGCGGCCTTCTTCCAATCGCCCGTCGTGTTCCACCAGCGGTTGGGATTGGCGCGGTCGTCAAGGCCCTTCGAACGGCTGGCAAGCAGCGGCTGGATGCGGATCACCGGCTCCTCGTAGCTGTGCGCCTGGTAGATCGCCTCGACGACGCGGGCGGCCAGGGCCTGGTCGTCCGGCAATTCGAACGACACCTCGACCGTGCCCGGCCGCTGTCGCAGCAGCGTCTCGGCGCCGGCCGCTGCACCCTCGAGCGGCCGGTAGCGCTCGACGCCGTCGGCCGACTGGAAGGCGTTGCTGTCGTAGCTGCCCATGCCGAGCGGCGTAATGGCGACCACGGCGTCCATGATGCGGTCGACATCGGCTGATGGCGCCTGGAAGCTGACGAGCAGCAACAACTGCATCCGCACGGATTTGGTTTCGAAGCCACTGTCGATCATAAGACGTCTCCCTGCTTGAGGAGGGTCGGTATAGCAGGGGTGCTCCTGACACGGTGATGTCAGCAGCGTGATGTGATTCTACAGGACCTTGCGGATCAGCCGGACGCCGACCAGCGCGATATAGGCGGCGAAGAACAGGCCGAGCGACCAGCCGAAGCCGGAGGGGCCGAAAATATCCATGCCGACACCGATCGCCTGCGGGCCAAGCACCATGCCGACGCCGTAACAGAGCACGAAAGCGGCATTGGCCGAGGCAAGCTCATGGCCCGACAATTGCGAGCCGAGATGGGCAAGGCCGATCGTGTAGAGGGCGGCGACCACGCCGCCC
>NZ_RZOT01000570.1:0-3759 GCF_003999085.1 Mesorhizobium sp. M4A.F.Ca.ET.090.04.2.1 | reverse complement strand
GTGCTGGAGGGCAGCGTCCGCAAGGCCGGCAGTCGGCTGCGCGTGGCCGGCCAACTCATCGAGGCGGCGTCGGGGGTGAATCTCTGGGCCGACCGCTTCGAAGGCGGTGTCTCGGAGGTGTTCGAACTGCAAGACCTCGTCGCCTCCAGTGTCATCGGTGCGATCTCGCCCAGGCTCGAACAGGCCGAGATGGCGCGTGCCAAGCGCAAACCCACCGAAAGTCTCGACGCTTACGATCACTATCTGCGCGGCATGGCGAGCCTTTACCGCTGGACGAGGGAGGGGCTGGAGGCGGCGCTGCCGCAGTTCTACAAGGCCATCGAGCTCGACCCCGATTTTGCGGCCGCTGAGGGCGCTGCCGCCTGGTGCTATTTCTGGCGGATGGCGAATGGCTGGATGACTGACCCGCAGAAGGAGACCGCCGAGGTCTCCCGGCTGGCCGGCAACGTCGCTATTGCCGGCCAGGATGACGCGGTGGCGCTGGCCTTCAGCGGCCTGGCGCTGGGCTATGTCATCGGTGACTACGAGGCCGGCTCGGCACTGGCCGACCGCGCGCTCGTGCTGAACCCGAACTGCGCGGCCGCCTGGAGCGCCAGCGGTTGCCTCAAGGCCTGCCACGACGATCCGGACATCGCCATCGAGCACCTGTCGCGGGCAAGACGGCTAAGCCCGCTCGATCCACTGACCTTCTTTATGCAGTGCTTCACCGCATTCGCCCATTTCACGGCCGGCCGCTACGACGCCGCCTGGCCAATTGCCGAGGCGGCCTCCCGCGCGCAGCCATATTATCTCACCGGCCTGCGCGTCGCCGCCGCCAGCAATGCAATGGCGGGCAGGTTGGATGCCGCGAGCAAGCATATCGCGGGCTCGCTGCGACTCGATCCCGAACTGACGCTTTCCAACCTCAAACACAGGGTGGGGCTGATCAAGCCGGACTATTTCGCCAGATATGTCGAAGCGCTGCGGCTGGCAGGCCTGCCCGAATGACAGATCCTGGCCGTGCTCTCTTCCATCGGCGAGCTTCCCTCTTGCGGCCTGGGCCTGTTTCGGCGCCGAGGCATTCGGCCGCTAGGCCACCATCGTAGGTTCCGGCAGCGCCGCGTCCGCAACCGTTAGGAATCGCCTCAGCAGCGCGGCGCATTTTTGCGCATGGGTCGCAATGAGGAAGTGGCCGGCGCCGTCGACGATCGCGCCACGCGCATCCGGCAGGGTCTGTTCCAGCAGATCGGTCATCGCGACCATCGCCGGATTGGCGAACTCGCCCCTGACGAGAAGAACCGGAATGTCGAGCGCGCGGTAGTCCTCGACCGATGCGCCGAAGCCGAAGTCCGTCAGCCAGTCGATCGCATTGGTCGCCGCTGTCTTGCGGCAGTAGTCGCGAACGGCCTCGGGCATCGCCGCAAAAGTGCCTGGACCGCCCCAGAAGTCGATGATCATGGCAGCCGCATCGGCTTCGCCGGCATCGACGGCTGCGATAAATTCGCGGCTGAGCTCCAGAACCGCGTCGTAGAGATCTCGCCGAGACTGTCGGTCGAGGAGTGCGAGGGGATTCGCCTCGAAAAGCGACAGGCTCGCCACATCGATTGAGTTTGCCAGGGCAGCGGCAAGGGCGACCGTACCGCCGAACGAATGCCCGACCAGATGCACGGGTTCGCCGGCGCGGCGTGCTGCATGCTCGATGATCCGAAGCTCGTGCCGCATGCCGAAATCATCGCGCCCGCGGGTCTCGGCGGTCGCGCCGTAGCCGCAGAGGCTGGTGCCAATCATGCGATGGCCGGGCGCAAGCCACTTCTGCATCGGCCGCCAGGCCGCATGGGTGCTGAACGACCCCGGAACGAACAGCACCGGCGGCCCCGAGCCATCTTCCACATAGTCTATCGAGGGCATGTTTGCTCTCCCGCCGGCGGCATCCGCGCCGCAAGTTCCGCGCCGATACGCAAGGTTTCCGCGACCAGCAGCTCGAGGTCCTCGCGGCGCGTCCGGTGGTTGGTGATCGCCGCCCTCAGGCAGTGCTGCCCATGCACTGTGGTGTCGGAGAGGACCGCGATGCCCTCTTCCTGCAGCCGCAGCATGATCTCGGTGTTGAGCGCCTTCAGCCGCTCGCCGGACAGGCCGCCGCCGCGATGGCGGAAGCAGACGATGTTGATGGTGACCGGCGCCGTCAGTTCGAGCGCCGGTTCTGCCTCGATCAGGCCGGCGAGATAGCGACCTTGAGCGATGTTCTGGTCGATCAGGCGGCCAAATTTCTCCACGCCGTGCTCCTTCAGCGCCATCCACACCTTGAGCGCGCGGAAGCCGCGCGACGTCTGCAGGCCGTAATCATGCAGCCATTGCCCCGAGGCAAGGCCGCGCGGCGCTGATTCCAGAAATTCCGGCGTGACGGCGAAGGTGCCGCGGTGCGCCTCGGCGTCGCGAACCAGCACGCAGCCCGCCTCGAACGGCGCATGCAGCCATTTGTGCGGATCGAGCGCGATCGAATGCGCCTGCTCGACGCCGGCGACAAGCGAGGCGTTCCCGGGCGCAATGGCAATCAGCGCGCCGATGCAGCCGTCGACGTGGAACCAGAGGTCTTCCTCCGCCGCCAGCGCCGCCAGCGCCTGCAGATCGTCGATCGCGCCGGTGTTGACCGTGCCGGCCGTGCCGATGACGCAGGCCGGCTTGAAGCCGGCGGCGCGATCCTCGGATATCGCCGCCCGCAGCGCTGCGAGATCGATGCGCAGCCCGGCATCCGTCGGGATGCGGCGCAGCGCGCGATTGCCGAGGCCGAGCGCTTCCATCGCCTTGCGATGGCAGGAATGGACTTGGTCCGAGGCGTAGAAGCGCAGCGGCATCGGAATGGCGGCAACGCCATGCTCGCGCACGTCGATACCGGCCTTGATGTTGCGCGCCACGGTGAGCCCGATGATGTTGGCCATCGAGCCGCCGCTGACGAGCGTGCCGCTGGCCGAGGCCGGAAAGCCCACCATCTCCTTGCACCAGTCGACCACCTGGCTGTCCATCAGTCCGGCGGCATGGTTGCCGCCGCCGAGATTGGAGCCCTGGATTGCCGCCAGGAAATCGCCGAGCGCGCCGGTGAAGTTGCTGGACCCCATGTACCATGCCCAGAAGCGCGGATGGACGTTACCCATCGGATAGGCCATGACGTTGCGGGCGACATCGCCGTAGACGTCGGCAAGCGGCGATGGCGTGCGCGGCAAGGGCGCCGTGAAGAAGGTCCGCACCTCGGCCGGCATCTCCTGCCATACCGGGCGCTCGCGGACATCGCGCAGATAGCCCATGGCATCGTCCATGATACGGTGCGAAAGGGCCTTCACATCGGCCCAGTCCGGCGGATCGAGCGTTTCGTCCGCGGTCATGCTTGTTGACGCTTCCCCCAAACTGTCCATTTGCCCCTCTCTCACATCTTGTGGCGCCGCCATCGAGGGCGGCGGCGCCACGGGTCTGTCGTCAGGCGTCGAACTGGCAGCTAGGCGTCGAACGCGACAGCGCCATCTCCTCGGCGTCCATCTCGGTCTCGATGCCATCGAACAGCGGCGTCGACATATAGCGCTCGCCGGTGTCGGGCAGCATGCATAGGATCACCGAGCCGGCGGGAGCCGTGCCGGCGATCTGGCGCGCCACGGCAAAGGTGGCGCCTCCGGAAATGCCGGTGAAGATGCCCTCCTGCTGCGCCAGCGCCTTCGCCCATTTGATGCCTTCCGGACCGGGGATCGGCACCACTTGGTCATAGAAGCGCTTGTCGATTGCTTCCTGCAGCAC